>CAJXEC010000021.1 GCA_913052165.1 uncultured Rhodospirillaceae bacterium | reverse complement strand
CCACTATCACGGGCACAATGTGGGATGGAGACGGCATCACGGGCAATCCCGCAATCATTAGCCTCTCTTTGAGGGTTGTCGCCCTTTCCTGATGCTTTGTGCGCTCGGGCGCACCAAAATCTCTCACATGTCTTACACTGGTCGCAGCAGCTGCGGCTATTGAAGGAGGTAGTGAAGTTGTAAAAATGAAGCCACTGGCATGAGATCTCACAAAATCCACCAGTGTCGCACTGGCTGCGACATACCCTCCAACCACCCCAAAAGCCTTTGCAAGTGTTCCCTGCAGGATATCAATTCGGTCCATTTGGCCTTCTTGTTCGGCAATACCCGCCCCCGTGGGACCATACATCCCCACAGCGTGGACCTCATCAAGATACGTGATTGCGCTATATTTTTCGGCCAGGTCACAAAAGGCTTTGATAGGCGCGATGTCTCCATCCATTGAATAAACAGACTCAAAAACGATTACTTTCGGACGACTGTGATCGAGTTTTTTAAGTTTTGATTCAAGATCTTGCGGATCATTATGTTTAAAAATTAGCTTTTCTGCTCCTGAATTTCGGATCCCTGCAATCATCGAGGCGTGGTTATATTCATCCGATAATATTATGCAATCGGGAATGTTTGCTGCCAACGAGGACAATGTTGCTTCATTGGCAACATACCCAGAGGTAAAAAGGAGTGCAGCCTCTTTTTGATGCAAAGATGACAGCTCCCTCTCAAGAACGATATGGTCATGAGTTGTTCCAGAGATATTCCTTGTGCCTCCCGACCCGGAACCGCACCGATCCACTGCCTCTTTCATGGCAGAGATTACCTTTGGATTTTGCCCCATTCCCAGGTAGTCATTACTGCACCAAACGGTAATTTTGTCAGTTTGCTTGCCTTGATAACGGGTAGCATGAGGAAAATCGCCAACATGCCGCTCGAGTTCAGCGAAGACCCTGTAACGACCTTCAGTTTTTAACTTATTTATCGAATTTTTAAAAAATAATTCGTAGTCCATCACATGTCTCAGTAGGCACAATTTTAATCATAATAATGGTGCCATGGGTTCCAGCAAAGGGTCAGATATCTATGGTTAATCGCGTTTGCTAACCACCCGTGACATTCGTTTAACGAGGAACAGTTGGGGTCAAAACCTAATAGAAGCGCTAATTCTTGGATTTTTTTATAAAAATTGTATGTCAATTTGTTTATCATTTTGCGGTATACAGTTATTTTTTTTATTTAATTACTACCACATTTTAATATAAATACTGTTGTAGCATAGAAACGACGAGACAAAATGTCGCAAGTGCCAAAACTATATATCGGTAGGGTTTTAAGACAAATGAAGATGATTAAAAGCAAT
This sequence comes from uncultured Rhodospirillaceae bacterium, assembly GCA_913052165.1. Lineage (GTDB taxonomy): Bacteria > Pseudomonadota > Alphaproteobacteria > MPNO01 > UBA2964. Next base: position 26,515 of record CAJXEC010000021.1, on the reverse strand, counting down.
TACAACAATGGCTTGTTGTTTTTTATTAACGCTTGCTAACCACCTGTGACACTCATGTGACGAGGCACAGATGACCGGTCACGTCTTCTGTCGATTATAAAATCGTGACCCTTTGGTTTCCGAGCAATGGCGTCGTCTATCGCATTAAATAAGGCGGAATTGTCCTTGTCGGCTCGCACGGCAGCACGCAGATCGGCGGAGTCTTCTTGGCCTAGACACATATATAATTGACCTGTGCAGGTGAGTCTTACTCTATTGCAGCTTTCGCAAAAGTTATGGGTCATCGGAGTTATAAACCCTAAGCGAGCTCCCGTCTCTCGAATCGTGTAATACCTGGCTGGCCCCCCAGAACTATAATCACTCTCTTCGAGGGTCCAATCCTCATTGATCTTTGCCCGCACTAAAGAGAGAGGTAGATATTGGTCGAATCTGATTTCTCCAATCTCTCCCATAGGCATCACTTCTATAAAGGTGAGGTCAAAGCCCTGATCGCCTGCCCATTTTATAAGATGGTTGATTTCCCCATCGTTGATACCTTTGAGAGCAACCGAGTTTATTTTTACATGCAGCCCACATTTTTTTGCAGCTCTTAGACCGGCCATGACCTGAGATAATCGGCCCCATCGAGTGATAGTGGCAAATTTTTCCTCATCAAGAGTGTCCAGGGAGACATTGATGCGCTTTACACCTATGTCAGCAAGTTCCGACGAATATTTTTCTAACTGACTACCATTGGTTGTAAGGGTAAGCTCTTCCAATGCGTTAGAAATCAGATGCCGAGCGAGAGATCGGACGAGCCACATAATATTCCGTCTTACAAGAGGTTCGCCCCCCGTTAACCTCAGTTTTTTAACCCCTCGTTCCACGAAAGCAGAGCAAATCCTCTCAAGTTCCTCCAGAGAGAGGACTTCCGCTTTAGGCAAAAATGTCATGTCTTCAGACATACAATACACGCATCGAAAATCGCAACGATCGGTGACCGACACGCGTAGATAATTTACGTGGCGTCCATAGGGATCAATTAATTCGTTAATTAGAGTAGGCTCTGCCACGTTTGATTTTCTCTCTTAAATTTTAAGTCTAATTTCTATATATAACGCTGGAAACAAACTGTTAAAAGGGGAGGCGTTAGCTAAACCTTGTCCATGCATCAAACATTAGCTTTAGGCCGAATTATATGGATTACATAGTACAGGCATGAAAAATTACATAATAAGACCAGATCCGGAGGACAAAAAGCTTACAGAGTCAGTTCTAGGGATTGATCATGATAAACAAAATATTGAAACCACAGTGACGATCGAGCGGCCGCTAACCCTGTTTCTTAATAGTCAAGAGATAATAACGATGATGACAATTGGGGATCATCCGGATTATTTGGCGGTCGGATTTCTCTTAAATCAAAACATGATCTCGGATGATGATAGGATCGAAGTGGTAGAATTTGACGAAGAAACCGAAACAGTGATTGTTCGGACAGAGCGTGAAACCGATTACGAACAAAAGCTTAAGAAAAAAACCCGCACCTCTGGCTGTGCGGTGGGCACTATTTTCGGAGACATGATGGAAAAGTTTGAGACTGTGCATCTTGATCCCGATTCGAAGGTCCATACTAATTGGCTGAAAACACTCTCAAAAGAAATAAATAACACGCCGAGCCTGTACCTTAAGGCGGGCGCGATTCATGGATGTGTGCTTTGTGAGAGAGACAAGCCATTAATTTACATGGAAGATGTTGGGCGCCACAACGCTGTCGATAAAGTCGCAGGATACATGTTTCTAAACAAGATTAGGTCGAAAGGAAAAATCTTTTACACAACCGGAAGGCTTACGAGTGAAATGGTCATCAAGACTGTTCAAATGCAATTGCCGGTACTTATTTCCCGTTCTGGGTTTACCGCTTGGGGCGTGGAGTTGGCGCGTCAAGCAGGACTTACTTTAATTGGTCGAGCGAGAGGAGCACGGTTTATCGCGCTGTCGGGCATTGAACGAATCATCTTTGATGAGTCCCAGAAAAATTAGTCCATCTGCATGAATTTCAATCTCTTTGAGAATTTAGTTATTGGCTGATGAATATAAAACTTAGGTGGGATGGTCCTGTTGGTCCAAAAAATTTTCCCGAGGCGTTTTTGGAAAAAGAAAGTCTCTCGGTTTCCGGCGTCTACCTCAGACTTAAACAATATGAGAATGGACATATCGTCAGCTATGTCGGACATTCCGTGAATCTTTTTTCAAGATTCGACCAGCACCTGAGGGATATACTAACTTTTTCAGTCACACTTCGTGATGATTTTGGGGAAGTGCTACTGTCGAGAAACGGAAGTGATAGAGCAGCGGTCTATAATCGACTTGATACGTTGATGCCTTGTATAGAGAAGGAATTATCTAGAACTCAGTTTTTATTCGCGCGATGCGGAGATGAATTTGGGGAAGGCTATTTAAAGGTTGCAGAGGCATTATTGAAACAGCGCATGGAATGCCGCATTGGCATTGCAATTTCTGCTTTAGAAAATATACAGAATATTCCTCTTGGCGGGCTTGACCACGAAGTACTCATACAATCAGACACCTCTCTTTTGAGAGCCGATTGGATCGAAGTGCTGAATAAAATGCTCGGTGACCAATCCATTTTTTATTCCCCGAGAAAGATGGATTTTGATAATGAGTGATGCCAACGCGGTCTGTGGAGTGCTGCTTGCGGGTGGCAAATCTCGGCGCATGGGCAACCGCGATAAGGCATTGCTTGCGCTAAATCAAAAGCCGGTGCTGAGTCGAGTGATCGAAATTGCTGAGCCGCAAGTCATGAGCTTAAGTTTGAATTCCAATGCTAATCCTCAAAAATATGAGGATTTTGGTTTCCCAGTAATTTCGGACGTTGTCTCAGGCTACGCGGGGCCTCTGGCTGGAATTTTGACTGGTATGGATTGGGTTCGTAAAAAGCATCCTCGTTGTAAATGGCTAGCGAGTTTTGCCTGTGATGCGCCATTCGTCCCTTCAAATCTAGTTTCGCGCTGCCTGCAACAAGCTTTGGAAAACCGCGCCAATTTGGCCTGCGCCCGGTCAGGAGGAAGGGTGCATCCGGTAATCGGGCTTTGGTCTCTGTCACTCTATATTTCTCTGAAGGAGGCAATCATAAACAAAGGCATTAGGAAGGTGGATGAATGGACTGCTTCTCACCGTCTCGTGGAGGTTGAATGGTCCGATGAGCCATTCGATCCATTTTTCAACATTAACAGGCCAGAAGATTTGGTATTGGCTGAGAAGATGACGAACTTTGGAGGGCTTACTTGCTAATACAAGGTGTCTCTCAAGAAACATCGAATAGCCCCTATTACGGAGCCACTTTAAACAAAAAAGAGAAATGACTGTATTAAAAGGGACGGTCGTCCATGGTAGTCCGAAGGATTTCTTTTTTTACTTAAATTTTATTCGTCTATGCTTACCATCAGCAGCGATATCTTTTGACCGTTGATAAGCTGTTTCCCCTTATTCTCAAAATTGACTGTAATTCGCTCTCGGATGACTGATTGAACTTGTCCCAGCCCCCAATTTGGATGCTCAGGATGGCGCACATAGTCTCCTGGTGCAAGAATTTCGCTCATTTCTCGTGTAGCCCGATGAAGAAGAACCTCTATGAAAATATAATCATTATGCGTGATTGCGCAGGACCACAAGTGTCCTCCGTGTCAGGACTTACAAATCGTTAATGTTCCTCTCAAAGCTGATTTACAGTAGAAAAAGATTTTCTATTTTCCCTTGATCGGGGAACTCCTCATTCATATACTCCGCGCCAATTTTTTTACTTGGGGATATTATTTATGGCGAGACTGCCCAAAAATTATAGACCATCGGATGATGAACCGTTTATGAATGCAAAACAGCGAGAATATTTCAAGCGCAGACTTTTAAGTTGGCGCGACGAATTGCTGACTGAGTCCGGGGTGACTTTACGCCATTTACAAGAAGACTCGTTGCAAGCAGCCGACATTGCAGACCGTGCAGCGGCGGAGACCGACAGGGCTCTTGAATTGCGCACGAGAGATCGCGAACGAAAGCTGATCCAAAAGATTGACGAGGCACTCGAACGTATTGCGGACAAAAGTTATGGATATTGCGAGGAAACGGGTGAGCCCATAGGTTTACGAAGACTTGAGGCTCGCCCAATTGCCACTTTGAGCCTTGAGGCACAGGAGCGGCATGAGCGAAGAGAGAGAGTTTATAGGGACGACTGATTATCTCAATACGCCAGTTGATATTTAACCGGGACTGGATGAACTTTTTCAAGAAATTCAATTTAATTTCTAGTGTATTGAGATTAGTCTCTTATATCCTGCAAAAACCAATCGGTTGGAATCTCCTGTCCCAGGCCCCGTTCTCGGCAGATGCGGTATACCAACCCACCGACGGATGAGAATTGTAGCCCCTGATTCCCGACATTACGATAAAACGTGATTTGGTCTGGGTTAGTCCTTCCTACTGAGGGGTTTTGGACCATTGTCGCGAAGTCCGGTTTGTCTCCACCTTTACCACGGTCCATAAATTCGGGGTCATCTCCACCGAAACCCGGGTTAGGATTTTTGGTGGGTATTCTCTCCATTTCTTCAACAGACCCCCCGATGTAGGCTGCAGGGCTTAAACCACGTTCAGCTTGGAAACGCTCGGTTTGTCTCATCTGTAGACCAGCAGTCCCCTGCCTTACAACCACATCAAATTTTTCCATTACGCCATCACTTATTTCGCGGCGACCCAAATTCGTTACATGCATTCCTGGTTTGATCCAATCTGGATCATAAACTGGTTCCATAGAGTCCGTGCAACTTGAGACTATGTCTACGTCGCGAAGGGCTTCCTCAGGTGACTCCACTGCAACCACCTCAATACCCAGTTTTTGGGCCATTTCCGAGGCATATTCTTCCCGGTGATCTGCGGTTGGGCTGTATACTTTGCATTTTTTTATATCTCGGACGCATGTGAAAGCATCTAAAAAGGTCCTAGCCATGCCACCAGAACCAAGCATTCCGACGACACTTGACTCCTTGCGGGAAAGGTATTTGACCCCGATTCCTGCCCCACCACCAACTCGAAAATGCTGCAAAATGCCGTCGTTTATAAAGGCAAGGGGCTCTGCGTTTTTTGTATTGATTAATAAGATAAGGCCGCAAAAAGTTCCTGGTTCACGGCAATATTTCTCTTCTGTCCAATTACCACTCTCCTCCGTCGGCCAGTATATGATGTCTGATTTCATCCGAATGGCAAAATAGCCATCATTGGCGCCTTCCATTGTTCCCCACCGAAAATAACCATCATCGCGATCGCAGGGCATATACATATCTATTCGGGGCCGATGTATTGCTCCGCCCTCCGATATCTTAAGGAAGGCGTCCTCTTGAGCTTTAATGCAATCCTTCATTGTGAGTATTTGCTCTACCAAATCATTGTTAATAATGAGCAATTTTCACCTCCAAATTATTATTTTCGCCGAGAGATCACGCAGACACTAAGGCTGGAATAAATTTACAGTTTGAAGTGATGTCTTACTTCCTCTGGAAAGAGGTCATCAGTAGTAAGCTGTTTATGAAGCGTTCCCTGCTCCCATGCAAACTGAAGAAAAGCGTTAAGTGTTGTCTTATTCGCATCAATTCCATAAGGCCAAAAATCACCATTGAAGAGCCTCTTATTGGCTTCAATACCATCATGATACAGCCATGGCACGGGATAGTGGGAGACGGTAAAGCCTGCCATTCTTTGACGTGATAATTCTTTTGCCTCCTCAAACGCAGTCATCATATTTTGCGCAACCCATGGATTGGCATCGAATACGTCTTTTCGAATTGCCACAGTATGCATAATTGGAAAAATTCCTGTCTCTTCGAAGTATTTCTCCTCCGCTTCCCGGAACTCTGGATACATTTGGATGACTCGGGGATCGCCCGCTAAAAATTCATTTGGCGGTCGAGCAGAGAAGGCGCAGTCTAGGTCACCGTCAAACATCATTTGCATGAGTGAACGATCGGTAACAACGGTGAGATCAACACCTTTGGGAAGATTGAGTGTTGACGCTTCCTGTCGGCCTGGGTCATTGATGCCTGATTGGAACCATGTGACTTCGTCTAATCCCACGCCAGCTGAGTGAACCATCCAACCCCTGGTATATATTCCCGCGGTCTGACCCCATTCAGGAACACCGATACGTTTTCCTTTGAGGTCGTCTGGGGTTTTGACCGGGCCGTCTTTAAGCATGTAAACCGAAGAATGCCTAAAAACCCTGGAGGGGAATATGGGCACAAGGACAAAAGGGGCGTCTCCCATTGAGAGGCGCGATGTACTCATTCCCATTGAAATTTCTGATATCTGCCATTCAAAGCTGAATAAAAATCTATGAAAAATTTCCTCTGGTCCGTGATTAATAACGGTAAGGTCTATGCCCTCGGGTTTAACGCGCCCAGTTGCCATATCTTGAACATGGTCATAGTGGTTCATCGCCATAGTCAGGTGAAGGTCAGACATTTATCTCTCCGAAGTTATAATTTTTATCTCAATAAACTTTTTACTGTTTGTCGGTTCATATGGCGACCCGAACTAGTTTTTTTTTTGCATTTTGGATGGCCGCCCAAACCCGATTGGGGGTCGCAGGCGTTTGTATGTCCGTGACGCCAAGTTTTGCTAAAGCGTCTAAAACGGCGTTAATCACACAGGGCGTTGCGCCTACTGTGCCACCTTCGCCAGCGCCTTTTACACCCAACGGGTTGGATTTGCAGAGCACTTCGTGCATTTCTATTGCCATGTCCGGGAAGTCATCTGCTCTAGGCATTCCGTAGTCCATGAATGATCCCGTAATAACCTGGCCTGTCTCGCGATCGTAAATCATGTCCTCTAACAATGCTTGCCCCACACCTTGGGCCACCCCCCCATGGATTTGTCCATCGGCCAGTAATGGGTTCAGTACGCGCCCTAGATCATCGACCACTGTGTAGCGGTCTATTCTTATTTGACCAGTTTCTGGGTCAATTTCGAGTTCACAGATATGGCAACCGTTCGGAAAACTGGGCGAGGTAACACCGAATGTCCCCACACCGTGCAGGCCGATACCAAGTTCATTAGGATTTCCGACTGGAGAAAACGAGCGGCTCGCGACCGATTCCAATGTCATTTCTCGATCGGTTCCAACAATGCGGAAGGCTCCATCAACAAATTCAATATCACCTTGGTCAGCCTCCATGTAATGGGCAGCAAACCTTCGTCCGTTTTCAATAACGTTTTCTGCTGCAGCCATCAGGGCATTACCTCCCACTGTCATTGATCGACTCGCGTATGTCCCCCTCCCAATCGGAACTTGGTCAGTGTCCCCTTGAACGAAGTTCACTGTTTGAGGGTCAATATCCAGCTTGTCACATACAATCTGAGTAAAGACAGTTTCATGTCCTTGCCCGTGCGAGAGATTGCCAGACTTTATAGTTAATCCGCCGCTTGGATCAAAGTGCAGTTCCATTCTTTCATTAAAGTTTCCACAGTTATCTATGTAATAAATTACGCCCAACCCTCTTAGGAAACCATTTTTCTCGGATGTATTGCGCCGTTCTTCAAAGCCGTCAGAACCAGCTAAAACGAGACATTTATCCATTGTCGTCTCAAATTCTCCTGAGTCATACTCAAAGCCCGTGGCTGTAGAAAAAGGAAAGTCCTGAGGATTTATAAAATTTTTCTTTCTCAGTTCTACCCGATTAATACCGGTTTGGGCGGCAGCAAGATCGATGAGCCTCTCCATACAAAATACTGCTTCGGGACGTCCCGCGCCTCTATATGGAGCCATTGGTGCCGTGTTGGTGAAAACTAGCTTTTGGGATACGTGCGTGGCAGGGATATTATAAACGGTTGATGCTAATTTCAGTGAATGAGCAATAGGAATATTTCCCGAGTTAGCCAAGTAGGCGCCGGCATTGTAAAAACCTCGCCAACGTAACCCTGTGAATTTTCCGTCGTTTAATAGCCCAAGTTCGGCAGTGACGACCTGATCTCTACCTTGGTCGTCCGCAATGTGACCTTCGGACCGCGTTGAAATCCATTTTACAGGCCGTCCAGTGCGCTTTGAAGCCCAAAGGACCAATGCCTCTTCTTGATGGACGGAATGCTTCATTCCGAAGCCACCGCCAACGTCCCTGGCGATTACACGTAACTTTGACTCTGGAATACGGAACACATGTTGGGCTAAGAACATGCGCAACCCGTGGATGTTTTGGGTGCTGCTCCAGAGGGTGAAATGGTCTTGAGCTGGATCAAAATGGCCTATGCAACCGCGCGGTTCCATTGCATTTGTTGTTATGCGGTTATTGTAAATTTTAAGTGATACAACGTGATCGGCCGCCGCAAGCCCAGCCTCCGCGGCATTAGCGTCTCCCATCTGTAATTCATAGCATATATTTGATCCGGCCTCTTCGTGGACCAAAGGGGCATCTGATGACGCCGCTATCTCGGAAAAAACTGACGCTCCCTGGATCTCCACATCGACCTTGATGGCCTCGGCGGCGTCACGTGCTTGAGGCTCTGACTCGGCTACAACGAAGGCGATCCTATCTCCCACAAATTTTGAGTATCGCTCAGCGAGGATTGGACGAACAGCTTTGTAGCCCTCAGGACCACCCATATCCGACGGCATGAAGGCAGGTGGCAGGGATCCAATTTGATCAACCTGTATGTCATCACCCGTCAATATATCAAGAACCCCGGGCATGCACTTAGCCGCGGTTATGTCTAAAGTTTTTATCTTTGCTTTTGCTACTTGTGCATAAACGACAACCCCGAAGGCCATGCGAGGCAATTCAATATCATCTACATAGGTTCCACGTCCTGTGAGGAACCGAGGATCCTCTATGCGATGCACGGGTTGACCTATCCCAAAGCTCATCAAATTTCCTCTAACTCATAAATGCGATCTAGCCGGAGTAGATCACGAAAGAAAAAGCAAAGCTATATAAGCGAGCCATGAAACTAATTGAGAATGGTATTTTTTCGAAACGGCGATAGCTTCAGTCCGCTAGAAAAATAAAGCCAATATCAAAATAAATATAACTTTGGTGGCTCAAAATACATATCTGACTGATTAAACGTATCAGCGTTGGGAGCAGCCGTTAGAATTAGGGATGGGCTTTCCCCTATGAGTTGATTGGGTGTAGACATAAAAAAATGACCCTTAATCAGAGTACCTCCTACGATGCGTGATTTTCGAGCTATTGGCGCACGCTTGCCCTTGATGGTGCGTGCTCTTGCTGTGGGGGTGCCGGCCGGGGCGTTCTTAGACTGGTTGGATACGCCGATCCCATGGATGATAGGGCCGATGGTCGGGGTCGCTTTGCTAAACTTGTGCGGAATTAGAGCTTTATCGATCCCCTACGGTCGTCAGATAGGACAAATTACCCTTGGATCTGCAGTTTCAATTTACTTCACCCCACCGATCGTTGCGGCGCTGGGAGCTAATATTTGGGTAGTTCTTATTGCGACCTTGTCCGCTTTTATAATCGGTGGACTTGGTGCTTTCATTATGAGCAAGGTCTCCGGGGTCAACGCCAAGTCAGCATTTTTTGCCTCGATACCGGGCGGATCGATGGCTATGGCCAACCTTGCTGATAAATATAATGCTCAAATTCCTCCGGTCGCCGTCGCGCACTCTCTCCGAGTATCAATTTTGGTGATAGCTGTTCCTTATTTCATGACTTATGGCGGAGTGTCGATAGAAATTTTACCGTACAAGCCGGATCTTCAAATTGATTATACAGTAATTGCAGTCTGGCTCCTTATTGGAGGTGCGCTCGGAGAGTTATCAGAACGCCTACACTTCCATAATGGTTGTTTCATGACGCCAATCATTCTAGGTGCCATTCTCACTTTATCTGGTGTCGAACTCTCTTTGATACCGGGGTGGATGACCGACTTTGCACAGTTAATGTTTGGGTTAATTTTGGGGGAGCGCTATGAGCGGGCATTTTTTGCACGTCACAAACTTTTTATTCCCTTTGCTCTCGTAAATGCTTTGTTTATAATTCTTGCTTCAATTGGGGTTGCAGTCTTAATCGGTCTGGCGACTGATATTCCATTGTCAACACTGATAATCGCAACCGCGCCTGGCGGTCTCGCGGAAATGACAATTGTTGCTCAGGCTCTACAGGTCGGTGTGCCACTTGTCATTGCGTTTCACGTGGCGCGCATAATCGTGGTTAATATTGGCACTCAGTATATTTATCTTGCGGCAATGCGAATTTTGGGTCGACCACCAAATGAGAGACCAGATCGGTTATAAGCGATAATTCGCGAGCAACAATTAACCACTCTGCTGAAGGGATTAACACAACTCATACGGTATTTGGGTTGGCCCCCTGTTTGCGTGCACTGATCCGTTGTTCGTATCGTATCTATATTGGTCAAATGTACCGGAACGTTGAGATCTGACGATAAATCCAATAGTCCGATGGTTGCCATTTTTCTCCTGATGAATTTGCCAAGGAGGTACCAAGTCTATATAGCCCGATGTTACGTTAAAGGCCCCATCTTGTTTGAGTGCAGCGGGTCCACTTTCACGGGGATTGCTGTCAACCCTTTGCCAACGTTGGATATGTTCTCCACCCTCCAAGACCCCATAGAGGGTCCAACTTTTTCCGTGATCGTGAATGTTGGTCTCGGCCAAAGGAGTTTTGACAAGGGCATTTAAGACAAATTTGTAATCTGGATCCTCGTAAAACAACAGATTGCCAGGAGGGCCATTGCCTTTTTTTGTATCCGGCCAGGTGGCGCAACTTTTTTTTAGATCGGGTTCCTTTAAAAGTAATTCAAGGTCAGCACAGACGCGTCTCCAAAGCTCGGTCTCCTCGTAACTTTGCTGAAAATAGCGGCGAACTCTATTAACGAATTCTTGCACAACAGGAAGAAGTTGCTGGGACATAGGAATGCTCAAACTTTTATTGCTTGCATGGACATAATTGTCGCCTCCGAGACTGATTCGTCAAGTCCGAGAATATGTTTGCGAAATTATAGTTTGATGATGTTGAGGTCTAAGAGAGTGAGCTCTTCGTGCTCGCATCCGCTTGGACCTCATTCAGACCAGCTTCCGATATGTCGATTTTCATGAAATCGGTCAGTTTTCGGCTTACGAAACGATATAACTAACCCCAAATGGGATCGGCTGAGACCCGATCAAGGAGAGCCGTGAAAGGACTAAATACCCCCAGGCTGACCGCTGTCTTTTTGGTAAAGCCAGGCCATTCCCGCGTAAGGGTTTGAACCAGACTCTTTCTTCCCGCCTAAAAGTTGATTGCGCAGCTCTCGAGCAACCCCTTCCGCATGGTATAGGTCACCATATAATCTTGCTGTTAGTTGAACTCTTGCTGTTCTGATATATCTCTCAGCTGGGTATGCTTTGAAGGCCTCCACGATATTGTCTTGATTGTTTTCGATGCATTTGGCGAGGCAAATCGCATCTTCTATTGCCATCCCAGCTCCCGCTGCAAGGTATTGAAGAGTTGGATGTGCCGCGTCTCCCAACAAGGTCACCCGCCCTCTGCTCCATTCTCTGACTGGCACCCGATCGCAAAGGACCCACATTTTCCAGACATTGATTTTGTCTAATAGTGCCTTTACCGGAGCCTGAACGCCCTCGAAATGAGCGTATAATTCATCAGGATCGCCATATTCGTCCCATCCCTCAACATACCGAGAACTATGAAAAACCGCTACGATATTAAATAGTTCGCCTCTTCGAAGTCGGTAATGCACCAGATGGTTACGTGGCCCCCCCCACAAAACCACATCATCAATCCATTGGCCAAGTTCAGCAGGGACTTGGTCTATGGGCAAAACCGCTCGATAGGCTATATGTCCTGAGACAACAGGATCTCCGTCTCCTAAAATGGAGCTCCTTATATTCGACCACAGCCCATCTGCGCCAATAAGGGCTTCGCATTCGATCTCTTCTCCATTTGACAAAGAGACGCAAACACTATCGCCGCTCTCGGAGTAGCCAGTCACCTCAGATGATGTGCGTAGGTCAATTTCATCCATTTTGGAGCATGCATCAAAGAGAACTGCATGGAGGTCGGCTCTGTGGATGACGGCGTAAGGCTCACCAAAAAAGGGTGTGAGAGAGCGACCGGATGGCATACGCAATATCTCTTCACCGGTAATGCTATCCATCATGATCATGTCTCTCGGAAACCACGCTATTTGGTGCATTGCCTCCTTGACCTTCAAAGCGTCAAATGCGCGGTGCGTATTTGGGCCGAGTTGGATACCGGCACCAATTTCCCCAAATTCCTCCGCTTTTTCTAAAACCACGGATCTGCGGCCAGAGAAAGCAAGCATTCTGGCTATGGCGAGTCCGCCAATGCCACCTCCAGAAATAACAATGGGTCTATCTTCACTCATATCTATCTCTTTTTTATCCCTGCTCCCCATTGTAAGGTTCTGATACGAAATAGAAAAGGCAGAGATGGAATGGAATGCGTTATAAACACCCATAAAAACTCTTATTCAACAACCGCGGAGTTCCTAGAGAGGTTTTATGAGGCGGTTCAGTTTATCCATCGACATTTCGACCTAAGCCACGCGGCCAAAAATTTGATTAGAGGAAGTTTGGGCGATGAGATTTATATTTGGCTCGCTGACGCCAAGGAGAAGTCAGGTCAATTAATCGAAGAATTTTTCCGGTTCTGTAAGACAGCGCTGGCTGGATATAAATATCCCGCCTGGATAAATTTTGTCGAAAAATTGCCGAAAACGGCAATTGGTAAAAGTCAAAGATTTTGGAAATAACTGATGACAGATCTCTCTAACGCAGGGCATTTCGGTCTCAACGGGCTAACTGCTAGCGTGGCAGCTGCCAAAATAGAATCCGGAGAAATTACATCAGAGCGCCTAGTCATTGATTGCCTTGAGAGGATAAAAACGCGTGACCCGAAGATTTACGCTTGGGCGTTCATTGATCCGAATTTAGCTCTGAAACAAGCCCGGGATCTTGATAAAACACCACGGCTTTCGCCCCTTCACGGGATACCGGTCGGCGTTAAAGATGTGTTTGACACTTTGGAAATGCCAACGGCTCATGGTTTTCGTCCCTATCAGGGTAAACTATGGGGAGAGGACTCAGCCTGTGTGTCTGCGTTGCGGGATGCTGGATTAGTGATCATGGGTAAAACTGTGACCACTGAATTTGCTTGTCCTCAACCGATAGGAACAAAAAACCCACACGACTTTGCACGTACGGCCAGTGTTTCATCCAGTGGGTCTGGTGCGGCAGTCGCGGATTTCATGGTGACGCTTGCTAATGGTACGCAGACGGGCGGTTCCGTTATAGGTCCTGCCGCAAGTAATGGTGTTTATGGATTTAAGGCTAGCCTCAATGGGATTGACAGGGCGGGTTTTAGGCACTGCAAACAAAGTATTGACACAATCGGATTGTTCGCAAGGTCGATCGATGATTTAATTTTAATGCGTTCTGTGAATGTTGATAAGCCCGTTCATGCTTTGCTTGACAATGGTGATCAGCCGCGGATCGGGATCGTAAGGACCGCAGCCTGGGAAAAGGCCGAAGAATGCACCAAATCGGCTATCGCGTTGGCAATAGAATTGCTTGGGGATGCAGGAGCAAGGATTTCAGATGTTGATTTGCCCGATAGATTTGTCGAAATCGTTGATGATTTTGCGGTGATCAATGCATGGGAGGGATCTAGGGCTCTCGATCAGGAAATAAAAAGCCATTTCTCGGATTTCAATGAACACAACCGAGAGCGGGTTGAATTTGCTCGAGGACTGAAGCTCGCCGATTACCAAAATTCAACAGCTTCTTTAAATGCAGCTAGAGCGCAAATCGATGAAATTGCTTCCGGCTATGATTTATTTATTACACCGAGCCTCCCTGGCGAAGCACCAATTGGCATTTTGGAAATTAGAAACGCCGTTTTTAATCGTTTGTGGACACAAATGTACATGCCCGCGGTAAACCTCCCTTTGTTTGAGGGACCTCACGCAATGCCTGTAAACATTCAGCTGGTTGGTCGCCAACATTTCGATGGGGAGGTCTTGGCCCTTGCCCATTGGGTCGATTCAAGACTCAGGGAGAGGCTAGGCGAGATCCCGGCTAGCGTCTGAGTGATATTTGTATGCGGTTGTTTTTGCTACTCGAAAAGCCAGTACCAGCTGTACGCTACGATTACTGCAGGAGCTGCAGAATATAGTGTTGCTATGACTGCTGCTTTGGGCGCAATGGCTAGAGCAGGGAAAAGTGCATCCCCATCATTACTTATTGCGTTACCGAGTTCTGCTGAGAGAGGTATTGCCCCATTAAGATACATCGCAGCGACCAGAAACTGAGGGCCGCAGCCCGGTATAAAGCCGATTAAAATAGCGATAAGAGGGACTAAAGGTGCCCATATTTGAAATAAATTCCGTAAATCCAATCCAGTAAAAAAGACGCCTAACTCGTAAATTAAAAAGGCGATCGCGACCCAAACTGTAATAAAGCAGGTGTCACCTATCATTCTTGAGATAGCATTATTTAATGTTTTGACGCGCGAAAAACTGGGTTGAGGGTTGTATGAAGTACTTGACTCCGCTGCGTTAGAGGTAAAAAAACACCAAAAACTTATGCACACCAGTGCACCCCCGACCCCGACAAACAGAATTGTATCGACATTTTCAAACACAACAAAAAGGGCTGCTGGGTTCGCTTGGAAAGCTAGTGAAATTCCAATGACTAGGCCGGGTATAAAGAAAAACCACCACATCACATGTAGGAATTTGGAGTTAACAGTCCGACTCACGGGTGCCTGAACCTGATTGACGTTGTTGGTTTTTGAACGAAGAAAGTCGGCTCCATGGATGAAATCCACGACGTAACCTGATACTATCCCCACGCTAAGCCCCACGGCAAAGATACCAACCCCAGTTAGAGGTTCTTGCGCAAGTAAAAGAAACGCTGCATCTCCCATGGTCGCGGTTAAAACACTGACGACCGAGCCAAAGCTTATGCCACCACGTACGTACTGTGTTATTACCATAACAGCCCCACCGCAGCCAGGTAGAGCGCCCAGAAAACCAGCAACTGGAACTTGCCAGGCGGAGTATTTTTTCAGCAGTGCTTTGGCATCAATCCTAAACCAAGCTTCTAAAGTGTAGAAAATGGTGAGTGTGAAAGCCACAAATACCGTAACTTGAAGGAAAGCGTCGGCAAGACTCTTTGCCATGAGACTTCCAGCTTCTGGCGAGACGATGCTAACAGCAATCAGGATCATAAAAAGGCCTAACCTTAACGGGTCGTTATTGGGCCGCGGAAAACTTTTTCCCGACGACCTATTTTTAGTTCCAACGCTGGCTGAGCCCATATCTGCAATCTCTAGCAATAGGATAAAAGATTAGCTAAGGTTAAAAATATTGGTCTATAGAATAAAATTGTCAACGAGTTAGACACGCTGCATAATGGGAAAAATAAATCAAATGCCGTAAAAATGAGCAAAACGAATACAGATTTAGTTAAGATGGGGGTCGGAAAAGGCGGCGCAATCTCCGCCTACCTGACTCCCGATACGCAAGCGGGGCACTTTCGACAGGTGCGCCAGGCCAGAGAGACAGAGACCATCGAAGACTATGTCGAACTCATCGCGGATTTAATCGATGAGGACGGGGAAGCCCGAGCAGTTGAAATCGCCAAGAGGTTGGGGGTCACCTCAGCCACGGTCAATAAAATGGTGACACGTTTGCAACAGCTGGAATTGGTAAAAGCACAGCCTTATCGATCGATCTTCTTAACAAAAGAGGGGCGCTCGATCGCCGAAAAATGTCGCAAGCGTCACCACATAATTGTCGAGTTTCTAATCGCATTAGGAGTTTCGGAGGAGACGGCTTGGGCCGATGCTGAAGGGATGGAACACCATTGTAGTGAGGAGACTCTGAGGGCGTTTCAAGGTTTTACCGAAAAAAAACAAAAGACTAAAAACTGAGTCGAGGAAAATTTGGCTCGATCGGGACTTGGGGGATTTTAATGGGCGACATACACCTTACAATGGGCGTGAACGATTATGATCACGTGAGAGATCTCTTTACTGGCGTTGTGAAGCCAACCGGGATTGAGCTGACAAGCCTGGTTATGGAGGTTGAAGAGACATTTAAACGCTTTCTTCAAGATCAGGAGTGGGATGTTTCTGAAATCTCTTTTGCAATGTCTTGCCAGGCTATAGACAGAGGTGAAGCTCCTTTCGTTCTCATTCCCGTTTTTCCTTCACGGCTTTTTAGGCTCTCAGGGGTTTACGTAAGATCAGACGGTTCGATAAAAAGTCCGAAGGATTTACGGGGGAAAAAAATCGGACTCCCTCAATGGGCGCAGACTGCTACGACCTATGCGCGCGGTTGGCTTTCCGAAACTATCGGAATACCACTTGAAGAAATTAATTGGTATCAATTAGGTCCTAACAGTCCTGGCCGCTTAGACAATACAGCAGAACGCCCCCCAGATGGCATAAGCTTGACCGACTTGCCCGATGGGTCCTTGGCGGACATGCTCGTGGATGGTCAGATTGATGCGCTAATTACCGCCGATCCTCCGCGGCGAATGCTGGCGGGAGATAAGTCGATAGCACGCCTTTATCCGGAATTTGAGACTGCCGAAAGAGAGTATTTCTCGAAGACCGGTATTTTTCCAATTATGCACACGGTGGCATTGAAGCGGAGCACTTACGAGAAAAACCCGTGGATCGCGCGGAACATGTTTAATGCTTTTGAAGAAGCAAAGAACAATTCGATCCGAAGAATGCGTGATATGAATGTTTCACAAATCGCCTTACCTTGGTTGTTCCAGCACATTCAACGCATAAGTGATGAATTTTTTCCAGATGGCGATTATTGGCCGTACGGAATTTCTCGTAATCGCCATACAATAGAGGCATTTTTGCGTTACTGTTTTGAGCAAGGCGTTACTCAAAAGCACCTAAAACCAGAGGAAATATTTGCTAAAGAGGCTTGGGAGCCATTCCATCAACTACGGATCTAATACAAAGTAGCATCAAGAACAAGCTTTCTACACATAAACAAGTTGTCCAAGTTTAGGCAATTGTTGGTTAGTGTTTGGCGGTCATAATCATTTTACACAAGTTATGGTTTAGGGAGGGATTTATGAAGGTTGTTGTGTATGGGCCTGAAAAAAGAACAGGTGTGCTTAAAGACAGTCATATTGTTGATGTCGCTGGTGCTCTGAGCAAAGCTGGGGATGCAAACGCGAGTAAGTTTTCAAGTCTTCAGGACTTAATTGAGGGTGGAAGAAATCTCTTAGATCAGCTTCAGTCAGCGGTCGAAAATCTGGGCGAAGCTGGTGATGACATTCTAAATAGTTCCAAGGAGACGACCCTGCATGCGCCTCGGGTTCCTGGTGGTCGGATCGCTTGTTGTGGAGGCAATTTCCCGGCGCACGCGATCGCCATGGCTCAACGTCGTGTAGAGCGGGGTGAGCCCAATCCCATCAAGGGAGACTCATCTGATTATGTTCGGAAGAGAGGCTTTTGGGGTTTCTGGAAAATTGACAGAGACTCCCTCGGTCATGGAGGGACAATGTCTTATCCTGAGAGATGCACTTACCTGGATTACGAGGGTGAATGCGCCGTGGTGATTGGCAGGCCAGGAAAAAATATAAAGGCTGAAAATATTGCTGATCATGTTTGGGGAGTAACTTTGCTCGGAGACTGGTCCATCAGAATGTCCCCGGAGGGAGGTCCACTAAAATTTGCCCTGCAAAAAAACTTTGATGGATGTTGCTCTGTAGGCCCATGCATATTGGTCGGGGACGTAGACTTCATGAAAATTGACGTGGAGACTAGCGTTAATGGCGAGGGAAGACAGAAGTTTGTCTCAGGGGATATGGCTTTTTCGTACGCAGAATATCTTCAATACCTGTCTCAAGATTTTACCTTTATGCCAGGAGACATGATCTCAGGAGGAACCGCTGAGGGCACGGCGATGGACTCATCCCCTACAGGAGATGATGGCAACCCTGCCAAAGACCGGTTCCTGAAGTCTGGAGATATCGTGGACATTAGTAGCCCGCAAATCGGCGTCTTAAGGACACATATTAGCTAAAAATGCACTGGTATCAGAAGTTAAACACTGATCTATCAGTGCTTTTTAAAAAGCCAAATTGGAGTTTGCAAAAAGGGGTATGGCCCTTTTTGCTCAGCCTTTTATAAGGCGTTGGCGGGTCTTCTGAGAGTGCGCCATATATGAGATGCCTGAGTATTATCATTACCAAGGCCCTCTTTGGGTTGCTTGAAATGTCTTCCTATGATGTCTTCAAAATCCATTATGTTGACGACGACCTCAGGGTCGAAAGAGTAAAGGTCGTTTAGACAGATCTGCATTGCTGACATGTACCACTTGTGGCTTTTGGCCACTTCTGCGTCGCGCACTATGTACTCAGGCAATTTATATCCAACAAATCTTTTCGCGTAGACTGCGGGATACTCATAACCCAGTTCATCATTGGGAAAAAACCGCAGCGGTTGATGCATCCGAATCGCCCATGAAACCTCTTCATCCACATAGGGTTGGAGCATTGCTGCCCCCCAGTACCCATGATCTGGTCGAAAAAATGATATTACGGAGATATCGTGGAGAAGACACCCTAGGATAATTTTTTCTGGAAGGCCATTCTTCTGGGCTAGCCTAGCGCTTTGGAGAAGGTGCATCTTGGAGGGACCAAATCGAAGGTTGAAAAAATCTATTAACGTTGGCCTCTCCGGCATGGCAGGAAGACGAGGGTCCTCGCCCATCAGGCTCGGTTTAAGTGCACTCATCGTAAAACTACAACCAGGCGTGTGTTCTCCGTCGGCGAGCTTGTTGATATTAGATCGGTAAACCATCATCTCACCAAGTTCAATCATCTTCCGAGCTTCTTCTCTCTCTGCTTCTTCAACAATATCGATTGTTTGGTTTTGATGCATTCATAGCTCCCTGGGCCCGATGGTTAATCGTTCATTTTGGTTAATTTAAATCCAATGTGTAAAGGCCGTACTGATTAAAAATGGCAATTTTAAAAAGATAATATGAATTTCAGCCGCGCTTTTCAATTCGTTGATCAGAGAATAACGCTTAGGTTTCTGAGATTTTGGTCGCAATCAATTAAGTTCACTTGTTTCACCTCTATTAGCCAATTCTCCGAGCTTTTTCGGAGTCGATGACCATACCAACCGGTGTATTTTCGCCAATCCCCATCATGAAATTCGGTCGTAAAAAAGCTAGACCGAACCATTATGACTTCCTCGTATTTGGATTGGTAGGCTGTAATTCCTGAGAGAATTCGAGCGGTTCTGGAGGCCGGCCTTTGAGACCAGGCAAAATCATTTTGTAGCCTAAATATTCTGTCTTCTAAACGACGTCTATCGTCAAAACACACCGCAATCTCTTTCCTGGGATCACCCTGATTTAAGCTTGCGGGAACCCAATAGGCGCACTCTGGGACGTAAAGGGCCAACCAGTCATCTAACCGAGTTTCGTCCAACAAACAGGCTTCTTTTTCTAAAAGTCGACGGACGAGGTCTCGGGTATTCAAATCCGTAATTTCCGCCTCGGGGTGCTGCCAGTCTTGGTATCCGTCCACAAGAGACTGGTACCATTCGTCAGAAACATAATAAGATTTTTGGGATGGTGTTTCTCTCTTCATGTCTCTCTTTTCACTCCTAAGGTGCCGTTTGGGGCTCTGGCTTTAACAAAACCCTTCTCGCGAGCTTGCCGTTTTGTTGGTGATGCTGTGATCCTCTCAGGCTCAACTTTAATTTAAGAGTTCGGTTTCCAATTTTCAGATAACGGCTCCAGTCCAAAACGATGCAATGTATTCTCTCGGTCCGAGCCTAATTGCTAATTAGGGTCTCGTTTAATAGCTAAGTTTGGTTCAACTGACATAAGTCTTTTATACTCGCGCATCGTTTCGCGGAGAAAAACCTCGTCTGTGGAAGGGGCAATTATAGTGCCATTTGCGGCATGGGTTATGCGATCGTTTATGCCTAAGCCTCGATGCATGTATACCCATTCGTCTTCTTCTGCTGTCAGTCCAATCTGGATTTGTTCAAAATTCATAAGGTCATCGAGCTCCCCAAAATTAGGAAAACTCTCTTGCGTTCTCATGCGCAAAGCATTGATGTCATCTGCGCAACCCTGAAGCTGATCATTATCATCGACCACTGATGTCCCCCACCACGTGGTGTCAGTTTCGGTAAGCGATACAGGCTGGCTAACCTGAACGTGATTTCCTAGAATATGAAGATTAGGAAAAATATTTATGTTAATCGGTTCAGAAGAAGCCAGATCCAATACTTCATCCGCCCGCGCTCCTAGCTTCGCCCTCAGTTTTTCCTCGTAATGTTCCATGCCTGGGTGTGGTCCTTCAATTTCCCATAATGCCCCCGGTCTTTTCTCCAAGGCAGGTCTCTTATCTTTATAGTGATGACCATTCCCAAAATACTTTAAAAACATGGGTCCGTTGTCCGGGCTGTTTTTGTAGAAGGCCATACCCTTTGCCGCATCAGCCCCAACTTTTTGTCTGTTTTCCATGGCAAGAAGAGAGCGATGGGAGAATATTACATGATATCCGTCGCAACTATTGTCGTAGAGCAGTTTCCAATTTCCATTAAACTTTAATCTGTTGGCGTCACAAAAAGCGACAGTCCCGCCTGGGTGTCTATCGAGCCATTCATCGAGTGGGGCCCTGACCCCGCCCAAATAGGTCTCAAGAGAAGGCGCATCTAAATTAAGGGTTCCAAAAATAAAACCACGGTATGACTTAACGTGCGGCACTTGCGCCAAATTAAATTTACTCTCAGAAAAATCGCATGAGTAGCCCTCAGGCCAAGGCACCCCGGAAAGTTTGCCCGTATTGAAGAAACTCCAGCCATGATAGGGGCAAGCAAATGATTTGGAGTTGCCTTTGTCCTCCCGGCAGACTGTCGAGCCCCGGTGGGTACAGCGGTTATATAAAGCACGAATTTTGCCACCGGAGTCTCGTGTCAGTATAATCGGTCTCAGCCCAAGCTTCCCCCGGATGAAGTCATTTTTTTCCGGAATCTGGCTTTCATGTCCGAGAAAAATCCATACACCACCCCATATTTTGCGCATTTCTTCTTGGAAGATCGCTTCATCGGTGTAAATCAGGCGATGCACCTTGTCTTCTTGAACAAGTTCGTCCCAATCCAAAAATTTTGGGGTCCTGATGGGTTCCTGGATATTCATGAGAAGCTCCGGTGGTTTTATCGAATTCTGCTAGAAAAAATCAAAATATTCGTCTCGTTCCCAGCAGGAAACGCCATTTCCAGCATCGTCTGTTGAGTGGGCTTTTACATAATGATTGTAGCGTCCAAGTTCTGCCTGTTTCAAAGCCAAGTAGTAGTCGATAAACATGCTACCAAATTGATCCCGAAAAAGTTGGCTTTTTTCAAGAGCCTCGAGTGCATGCCCCAAAGATTTTGGAAGCTTTGGCCGATCTGCTTCATATGGCTCTTCGTCAGCCTCCCAGGGAACGTACTTCCCATCGATCCCCGCAATCCCGCAAGCAATTTGTGAGGCAATAAAAAGATACGGATTTGCAGCAGGTTCTCCAATACGGTTTTCGATCCTTGTGCCGGGATCTCTCGGTCCACCTAGGACGCGCAACATCGCGCCTCTGTGATCCATGCTCCACGTCGCTCGGTCAGGCGCCAATGAGTTAGGTTTAAAACGTTGATAACCATTAATTGTAGGTGTTGAAAACACAGCTGCCTCTGCAGCGTGTCTCAGAAGGCCGGCCAGGTAACGTTGGCCCATGAGAGAAAATGGCTGTGAGTTATCCTCCGGCATACACAAATTCTTGCCTGAACCAATGTGGGTCAATGATTGGTGTAAGTGCCAGCCGCTTGTATAATATCCTTCTAAATGAGGCTTACACATAAAAGTTGCGAAATAACCAAAACGACGACATATCTGTCTCGTGGCTGTTCGGAACAATACATAGTTATCTGCCGCCACAAGGGCGGAAGTGGGAGAAAAGGTGCATTCCAGCTGGCCTGGCCCGTACTCATTTTCAATTGACCTCACAGGTATGTTTAGATTTGCATAAGCTGTACTTAGCTCACTGAGTAATGGCTGGATTAGGTCCATATTCGTCTCAGAGTGGTAAGAATAGCCGGGCTCTATGGGCAAAGTCTGAATAGCTTGGCCACGAAAACCCGGGGTACCTGTATTTTCCTCTGAATATTGTTGATCAAGTTTTCGAAGGTACCATTCGATCTCTAAGCCGACGGTAAGTTCAGCATTATGTTTTGCAAGTTTTTGAATTTGATCTTTTAGTTTTTGACGGGATGAAAAATAAAACGGTGTCCCGTCTAAGAAATACTCATCACACATCACCCATGCGATCCTCTCAGCCCAGGGTAATGCTCGAAAACTATTGGGATCAGGGATGAGGATTAAATTTGGGGACCCAGTCATTTTATCCAGACTCATGCCGCCCCCCCGAATAAAAGAACGAAATACTCTGCCGCCGCTCCCATCTAAAGTAAAAGTCGCTACATTTGTGTTGTAACCGTTTTTGAGGGCTTCCAAAAAAATTTTAGTGGGTATTAGTTTCGCTCTAGAATGCCCATGGCTGTCAGACCAGGCAATGCGCACTAATTTGATTTTTCGATGTTCAAGAATATTTTCAATGTTTTCAAATTTTGACGCAAAATTCTCGTCCAGAAGCCCGTGTTTTTCGGCAAAACTGACTGACATTGGTTTGATTATCTCCCCTTGAGGACCATAGGTTAGAGCATTAGGGCAAATTTATAAATGGGTTTAAGCGATCGACTGATCTTGCTGGGTGTTCTCCACACATATAAATTTTCAGTATGAGATATTGTCAGGGTCCGGACCCCAAAACCAAAAAGCCGAACTTTGAACCTCCCGCTTACGCTTGTGACGCCCATTGCCATGTGTTTGGACCGGCAGCAAAATTTCCATTTGCTGGTGAACGTATCTATACGCCGCCAGACTCACCATTTGAAGTTTTGCAGGAACTTCACAGAACACTGGGACTGAGCAGAGCCGTCATCGTTCAGGCTACGTGCCATGGAACTGACAATCGCGCGACATTAGATGCGATCTCTCGATCAAAGGGGCGATATCGAGGTGTTGCGATCGTTGATCAAACTTTTACTGATGAACAGTTTGTGGCCCTGAATGCAGGCGGTATTCGAGGAGTTCGGTTTTCATTCGCACGTCATATCGGAAATGCTCCCGACTTTTCGCTTGTTAAGCGCGTGGTTGAGAGGATTGCCCCCCTTGGATGGCACTTGGTTCTGTATATGGAAGCATCAGACATTATTGAGAATGTAAAGGTGCTTGAGGATCTGCCTTTGCCCGTCGTTATTGATCATATGGGGCGCGTGGAGACAAAAAACGGCGTGGGACAGGAGGCCTTTCAACTTTTGCTGAGTCTTCTAAAAAACCAAGACGATTTTTGGGTAAAGATATGCGGTGCAGAGCGTATATCCTCCAAAGGCGCTCCCTACCATGATGCTGTGCCCTTTGCCCAATCACTCATTGAAGCTACTCCGGATAGGGTTTTGTGGGGAACAGATTGGCCGCATCCAAATATTGATGGCCCAATGCCAAACGATGGCGACCTCATGAATTTGTTGCCCCTTTATGCTCAGGATAAAGATATGCTAAATGGGGTCCTTGTCGATAACCCCGCGCGTCTTTACGGGTTTGAAAATTAGAGAGAGAAAATAATATGTCGGACATTCCTCGTCTCAACGGTGTCATAAAAGCGCTCGAATCCGGTCAACCGGCGTTCACAGCTTTTGCGACCCCGGATGTACCCACCGCTGTCGCCTTCAGTGCAAATACTGACTATGACGGAATTGTTTTTGAAATGGAGCATAACCCGTGGGATGGGCCAGTATTACGAGACTGCCTTCAGTATATGCTCAACAGAGGACAAATAGCTAAAGCAGCGTCTCTTGCACCAATCGTAACACCCATGGTCCGTGTGCCACCCAATGGGAATGAAATGGGGCAATGGCAAGCGAAGCAAGCTCTTGATCTTGGGGTATATGGCGTTGTCTGGCCACATGTAAGCTCTGTTGAGGAGGCTTACAATGCTGTTGCGGCCTGTCGTTACCCGCGTCTCTCTGACAAGCCGCTTTATGAGCCCGCCGGTATTAGAGGAGACGGACCGACACAGGCGGTGCGCTATTGGGGCCTATCTCAGCAAGAATATTATCAGAAAGCTGACGTCTGGCCTTTGGCGCCTGAAGGCGAAATTTTCGTCATCTTGATGATTGAAGATACCAAAGGCATTGCCGCATTGGATGATATCCTTAAACATGTACCTGGAATTGGTGCCGTGCTGATTGGGGAGGGAGACCTTAGTCAAGAGCTAGGTTATCCTCGACAATATGAACATCCCGTTGTTTTGGATGCCATGAAAAAGATCGTAGATACTTGTAAAACGAATAACGTAGTGGTTGGACACCCCCATGTGAATGCTAGTAATGCCCAAAGGGTCTTAGATGAAGGTTACACGTTCCTAATGTGTGCAGCCGGGCGATCTCTTGCTGGGTTAGAGAAGGGCCTGGAGGTCTCTGGAAGAAAAATACCAGGTGCTGATAGGGCAAGGCCCAGTAGCGAGCCTTCATATTAAGGATTTAAATTTCCACTACCCATTCATAATGAACTTGCCTAACTATTTATAGAGTTACCTCTCAGATGGAGACCAGTTTAATGATTATTGATTGCCATGGCCATTATACGACTGAACCGGAGGCGCTAACTGCCTACAGAAAAGAGCAACTAGCGGCGCTAGATGCGGATCCATCCTTTTTGCCGACCAGAGCTGACCTGAATATTTCAGATGACGAAATCCGGGAGCGTCTCGAGCCCAATCAAATCAAGCTGCAGAAGGAGCGCGGAACCGATTTGAGTATTTTTTCTCCTCGGGCCGTAGGAATGGGCCATCATCTTGGGACAGAACAAACCAGTTATTACTGGGCAGAAATCTCCAACAATATGATCAGACGTGTTTGTGATCTTTACCCGCAACGCTTCGTCCCGGTATGCCAGTTACCGCAATATCCGGGCGTGGAACCCAAGAACTGTATCCCCGAGTTGGAGCGGTGCGTGAATGAGATGGATTTTATCGGGTGCAACGTGAACCCTGACCCATCCGGCGCGATGTGGACGGATCCGCCCATTACCGATAAGTGGTGGTACCCTCTTTGGGAAAAAATGTGTGAATTGGATGTACCGGGTATGCTTCATGTCTCGGGCTCGTGTAATCCTAATTTTCATCACACTGGCGCCCATTATATTGCTGGCGATACAACGGTATTTATGCAAATGATACTCGGTGATCTTTTTACAGACTTTCCAACTTTAAAATTTATTATTCCTCATGGGGGCGGCGCTGTGCCGTTTCATTGGGGTCGATATCGCGGTTTAGCGCAAGACCTGGGCAAGCCCACGCTGGATGAGCATTTACTGCAGAACGTATATTTTGACACGTGCGTGTACCATCAGGCTGGGATCGATTGTATGACGAAGGTTATTCCGACCAAAAATATTCTTTTCGCATCTGAAATGGTGGGCGCTGTTCGGGGAATTGATCCCACAACCGGGCACAACTATGACGATACGAAGCGTTACATTGATGCCACGCCAAATTTGAACCAGGAACAAAAAGCAAAAGTGTTTAGTGACAACACCTTGCGGGTTTTTAGCCGCCTGAAACTTTAAAACGTCATATAGCTAAATTTTGATGATGTTTACCTGCAATTTAATAGAATCATTCTTGGATTTTCGCCTGCCATCTAGTAGCTTTCTGTGATTACTTAAATTTTTTTTCCACAAAAATTAAGTGCTGAGGGCAAGGTCAGGAGACATATTATCTGCCGGCCGCGAAACACAAAAGAGCGCTGAATTAATTCCAACACGCTGGAATATACGCAAGGAGGGGCCAAGGGTAGAGCATTAAAAAAAACGGTCCGACGACGATCAGTTTGTAATTTTTAGGTCAGCGCTCCCGCTTCAAAATAGTGTTGTCGCCAGTTTTTTTACTATTGGGTAAAACTTTTACTCAGAAGATCAGCTAATTAAAATTGGATGGGAACCGCCTTTGGTGGGATACCAGCATCATAGACACCATTAGTTGGAGCAATACTATGGACTGAGCGGGTCTATACTTAGAACTATATTATGACTGAGACAGCTGATAGATGTTTAATAAATTTAGACTAAAGCTGATTATTTGGGGCCTTTTGAAAAATCAAATAAATGTGTTGGCTTGGCATTTAGAGAGGTCAAAGGTCTTGATTAACTTTCGTAGAAGGCACCTACCCGAGCGGTATTCTAGGGAGACGTGATTTTCATGGGCTGTAGAGAAAACCTAATCAGATGGGCTGCTGGAGTCATCGATTTACCCAGAATATTAAAATGCAGACTACTGCAACTAGCGGACTGTGCAGGTCTAGCTGTGGCTCTATGGGTG
>CAJXEC010000020.1 GCA_913052165.1 uncultured Rhodospirillaceae bacterium | reverse complement strand
GACGGACACAAACCCAATATTTTCGCCTGACCGGGTATCACCTAGCTCGTTGATACAAGCTTCAGTCAAATACGACCAATCCCCACCAGAGGCATGAACTACCCGAAAATTCGAAATTCCGATCTCCATCTATTTGTTTTCTAACCCATCAATTAAACGCAACACGTAAGGCGTGATTTGGTCAACTATTTTCTCAACACCGCGAGAGTTAGGATGAATTCCATCTTTTTGGTTTAAGTTTGGTTCGGAGGCGACTCCCTCAAGAAAAAAGGGATACAAAGATAGGCCGTGCTTTTTAGCTAAACTTGGATAGACCGCATCAAATTGCGCGCTATATTTTTCACCAAAATTTGGCGGGGCGCGCATGCCAGTCAATAGAACGGCGATTTTTTGTGCGCGCAAAATCGATATGATAGCATCTAAGTTGTCTCTTAGTTGAATTGGTTCCAGGCCTCTTAAGCCGTCATTAGCGCCAAGCTCTATGATTACAGCATCCGGGTTATCTCCCAATACCCAGGTGAGCCTGGCGCGCCCTCCAGCACTTGTGTCACCTGATACACCGCGGTTGAGGACTTTAACCTGTCGCCCAGTACGAATTAATTTCCTTTGAAGTTGAGCCGGAAATGCTTCTTCTGGGCGAAGCCCATACCCAGCAGTCAAGCTGTCACCCAAAACTAGGATTCTAGTGGGGGAGCCCTGAGCGACCGCACAAGTGTTTTGTGCAGAACATGAAAGAAGACCAAACAAAAACAAGAAATGTTTGATTTTACGCATAATGAACGCATATCTCCTAGTCTGGTAGATTGAGATTCCATTTCGTATTGTTTTAACCGACAATAGAGAAAGAAGGCACATGATTTTATTGGAGGATATCCATTTAACTTTGGATGGCCCATCCGGTATGGTAAACATTCTAAAAGGATTGGACCTCCATATCTCACCAGGAGAAACAACCAGTGTGGTGGGTCCCTCTGGCTCCGGTAAAACCTCTATGATGATGATAATCGCCGGTCTGGAAAAATCGACCTCTGGAAAAGTTGAAGTTAACGGCCAAGATCTATCAAAATTAGACGAAGATGGGCTCGCTATTTTCCGTCGAGAAAATATAGGAATCATTTTTCAGAATTTTCACCTGATCCCAACGATGAGCGCGCTTGAAAATGTAGCGGTCCCTGCAGAAATTGCTGGCGCGGAAGACGCATTTGAGAAGGCAAGAGCCAGTCTAGAGTCAGTGGGCTTAAAGCATCGAATTGAACATTATCCGGGGCAGCTCTCAGGAGGAGAGCAACAACGCGTGGCGCTCGCGCGCGCCTTCTCAAGCGGCGCCAAAATCCTACTTGCCGATGAGCCAACAGGTAATTTGGATCAAGAGACAGGGACCATGATTATCGACCTACTTTTTAATCTATCCTCGGAACACAATACAAGCTTGGTTTTGATCACGCATGATCCCCAGATAGCTGCCAAGTCTGATCGTCAAATTGGTCTCAGGAACGGTCAAATTATTCATGATAGCGGCTCGCCATGAACACCTCGAATATAAAACTGGCGACAAAGTTCGCGTCCAGGGACATCAGAGGCGGCCTCAAAGGCTTCAAGGTATTCATCGCGTGCTTGGCAATTGGCGTTGGAGCCATTGCCCTCGTCGGATCCGTGTCACAGGCAATTGTCGTAGGTTTAAAAAATGACGGACAGAAAATTTTAGGCGGCGATATTTCCTTAAGATTAGCTCACCGCGCAATCTCAAAGACACATATACAATGGCTGGAAGAGAAGGGCGACCTATCAACCATAGTTTCAATGCGCTCAATGGCTTTTAGCGCAACCGAGAAACGAACGCTGATTAATTTAAAGGCGGTGGACAAGGCTTATCCATTATATGGATCTCTGAGACTCAAGCCAGACCTGCCAACAAAAGAATTGTTTGCTCAGAGAGCGGATGCCTGGGGTGCCGCAGTAAATTCAATCGTATTGGATCGCTTAGATCTAAAACTAAACGATTACGTATCGGTCGGAAATACGAGTTTTCAAATCAGAGCCATCTTAGAGAGAGAGCCAGACCCGATGGGAGGAGTTCGCGGAATTACTCTTGGGCCCCGCTTTTTAGTTTCACAGGACAGTCTTAAAACGACAGGGCTCGTCAAAAGAGGCGCCCAGGTTACTTATGATTATCGTCTTAGGCTACCTTTAGGGACTGATATTGCTGTTTTTCGCAAAAACCTGGAGCAAACTTTTCCGAACGTGGGATGGCGCATTCAAGACAGAACGCGGGCAACTGTGGGTATCGAACGCGTTTTAAAGAGGACGACACAGTTTGTGACCCTAGTCGCCCTTGCAGCTTTGCTTATTGGTGGCGTGGGGGTTAGCAATGCAACACGCAGCTACATGGCCGAGAAAACTAATTCTATTGCAACCCTTAAATGCTTAGGGGCATCTCAAACGCTAATTTTCTATTTCTATACAATTGAATTACTTTTCATAACATTCATTGCCACCATCCTTGGGATCGCATTTGGAGCGGCGATACCTCTGCTTTTTGCGAACACTTTGTCTAGTATTTTGCCAGTGCCTTTTGATGCGGGTATTTATCCTAAACCTCTTTTTTGGGCTGCGATTTTTGGGTTCCTAACAGCTTTTTCATTTTTTATCTGGCCGCTGGAACGTGCCTGTGAGACACCCCCAGGTGCTCTCTTTCGTTCCATTTTTAGACGCGCTCGCTTCCCCAATAAAAAAATAATCTTTTCTCTAATCACCGGGATCTTGGCACTTTCGGCTTTAGCGATTATCACGGCCCAAGATAAAACAATTGCCAGCTGGTTTCTATTAGGCTCAAGCGCCAGTTTCCTGATATTTTTTTGGGCTGGCAAATTAGTGGAATGGGGAGCATCCAAATTTAATGGATGCCGAAATACTGAAATCAGGCTGGCAATCGCAAATCTTCACCGGCCTGGTGCTCAAACTAGCAATGTTATTCTATCGGTTGGCCTTGGCTTAACCGTTTTAGTTGCGGTCTTAGTAGTTGAACAAAATATAACAAGACAATTGAAAACAAGTCTGCCTGAACGAGCACCGGATTATTATTTTATCGACATACAACCAAATCAAGTTGGAGATTTTGACTCGATTATAAAATCCTCTGGATCTGTTGATATTTTAGACAGGGTTCCCATGCTTCGAGGCCGGATATTAAAAATAAACGGGCTAGACTCACACAAGGTCAAGGTAACAGCTAATAAGAGATGGGTTTTAAGGAATGATCGCGGTTTAACCTGGGCGCGCTATCCTCCAATGGGAGCCTCAATAGTGGCAGGTGAGTGGTGGCCTTCGGATTATGATGGACCACCACTAATAAGCTTTGACGCAGAAGCAGCGCAGGCTATGGGTATTGGAGTAGGCGATACATTAACTATTGATATCCTGGGACGCCCTATCATCGCTACCATTAGCTCGCTAAGAAAAATTCAATGGGAGAACCTCGGAATAAATTTTGTAATTATTTTCTCTCCTGGTTTTATAGAGCACGCGCCGCAAACCCATATTGCGGCGGTTCGAATGGCCAAAGATGAGGACACAGATATCGAGAAAATTGTGACAAGTAAGTTTCGGAATATCTCTGCTGTAAGAGTTCGAGATGTTTTGGATACACTGTCAAATCTTATGGTGAAGGTCGGATGGTCAATCCGCGCTGTCGCTATCATTACACTTATATCAGGAATTCTGGTTTTAAGCGGCGCGATTGCCGCAACCCATCACAGACGTATTTATGATTCTGTAATTCTGAAGGTCCTAGGTGCCCAGAGGTACCAAGTCTCTCTATCATTTTTGTTGGAATATGGGCTTCTAGCGTTTGCGACTGCTTCCATAGCTGCCTTTATCGGATCCGCCGCCGGTTGGGCTGTCATTACCCAGGTCATGCGCTCGGATTGGTTGCCGGCCTGGGGGGCGGTCCTCGGCACAGTGTCATGTGCTTCAATTCTTATCCTTATCGGTGGCCTCATAGGCACATGGCAAGCCTTAGGGCGGAAGGCCGCGCCAATATTACGCAACGACTGAAGTGCTTGATTTTACACTCTAACGCCCCCATATTAGACTTACTTTTTTAACGCTTGTAAGAGGCATATAATGGCTTTTGGAAACGAAAGAACTGCTTATCAAACACGTACTATTGATCGAGCAGAGTTTGACGCTGGGCTCCGAGCCCACATGTTGCGGGTTTACAACTACATGGCTTCAGGTGTTGCCCTCACAGGGATTATAGCCGTAGTCATCGCACAAATGGCAATGGTTACAAATGACGCGGGTCAAATTGTAGGCCTGACGAGCTTTGGTCAAACAATGTTTGCATCTGGATTTAAGTGGATCGTAATGCTAGCACCGCTGGCTTTCGTGTTGGTCCTGAGTTTTGGTTTGCACAAGATGAGCTCGGCTACTGCTCAAGCAGTATTCTGGCTCTTTGCAGCAGCCATGGGGGCGTCACTTTCTACCATTTTTCTTCAGTTTACGGGAACTAGCATAGCGCGAGTTTTCTTTATCTCGGCCGCAGCTTTCGCAGGGCTTAGCCTCTATGGATACACGACGAAGAAGGATCTTTCCGGGTTTGGAACTTTCCTCATAATGGGCTTAATCGGTATCATCATAGCCAGCATCGTTAATATATTTATGGCGAGTTCGGCTCTTCAATTTGCGATTTCGGTAATTGGTGTTTTAGTCTTTGCTGGGCTCACAGCCTACGATACGCAAAACGTAAAAAATGAGTATGCAGAACATTACGACGAAGAAACCCAGGGAAAATTAGCGATTTCAGGAGCTTTAAGGCTTTATCTAGACTTTATAAACCTATTTGTAATGTTGCTTCAGCTGTTTGGGGATCGAAGATAAGAAAAATTCCAAGCACCTAAATACGGCGCCCCTCGGGGCGCCGTATTTTTATCGGTAACGTTTAGTTAAAACAGTTTGGAGGAAATCAAAATCGGCACCAGCCGCAGGAGCGGTAGCCTTCTGTGCGTCGTGGGTATTATTCTGCAGCCACCGCTTGTCCAGCCTCTTCTGCGAGCACCCGTTCCAAAATCCTCCTTGCCTGGTTGCCGCCTACATCCTGATTAAAATCTTTTTGCAAGGGAAGGGACCCGTTAAAAGCCTCAATATTTGCTTGCTGCCTTTTTATTACAAATAAATCCTCCTGGAAAGCAGTCCAGACCTGACGATATAGCAACTCTGTCACGCTCGGATCATCAATATTAAAATTATGCGCTTGGGCCCAAAAGTAATGCGTTGTAGTCTCTGTCTCAGGAGTGATTGCGTTTAAATTTCGCATAGAAATTCCGCTTGACCGATCGCCATCAATCGATGCTGTGCCAGTTGGAGCACCCCCAACATCTAATCTGACAAACGCCGGAGGCGTGTACTCGATCACCTGCCAACGATCAATTAACAGATCTGCCGGAAAACCACCTGCTCTTTGGAAGAATGGTGGTGGTGGAGAATCTGGTATCCACCTTGTAACCCTCACTAAATTGTCTTCTCGTTCAGTCTTAATTGGTTCTTTCGCAATCGCGTTAGTTCCCAAAGTTGTTGGGTGAACAAATTGCAAATGAGTGAGGTCTAATAGGTTATCGATTAACAACATGAAGTTACCATCAAGTTGCAACCGAGTTCCCTTTGCTCGCCAATTTGGATCATCCATCCAATGGAAATCCTCAATGTCATCTGGATTCGCAAGCTGGGGATCCCCCATCCAAATCCAAATCCATTGGTAACGTTGGACTACAGGATATGACTTGACGCCAGTTCCAGGGGGCACCCTCTCCTGACTAGGAATATGAACGCATTCGCCAGAGGGCTCATAGACTAAGCCATGATATAAACACTCAACATTGTTACCCTTAAGTACGCCATCAGATAAAGGCATGTGACGGTGACAACAACGATCTTCCAATGCGACCGGGGAACCATCATCTTTTCTGTAAAAGACAACAGGCTCGTTGCAGATTGTTCTTCGAAACAACTCTTGTCTCCGAACTTCGTGATCCCATGCGGCGACATACCAGAAATTACGGGGGAACATTTTTTATACCTTTTAAAAATTGACAATATAGACAATAGAAGCGCCACCACGGAAGATCAAGTTCAAGGTCTATCGATATCGGGACTCAGCAATAATGAGTCTATTCCACATAAGTAGTTTTCCGTAACCACTAAAATAGCACTGGCACTAAATAAGAAACAAAGCCTCTTGAGGTTATTATGGGTAAACCTTAATCTTTGGCATCAAAGAGGGAGGATTTAATGGGTCTACTTGATGGCCGAGTGGTAGTTGTTACTGGTGGGGCCCAGGGGATTGGCGCTGCTTACGCCCGCGGGTACGCAGCTGAGGGTGCAAAGGTTTGCGTTACAGATGTTCTAGATACATCGTCAACGGTCGAAGACATAAAAACGACAGGCGCAGACATAATCGGGATCCAATGTGACCAAACCGATGACAGCCAAAATCAGCAAATGGTGGCAAAGGTCATGAATAGATGGGGTCAAATTGACGCATTAATGAACAATGCAGCCCTTTTTGGAGTGCTTAACCATTCAAAATTTGAGGATATAGACATTGAAGAATTCGACTCGGCTTTGAAAGTAAATGTTCGGGGTGTTTGGCAAACAACCAAAGCTGTCACGCCAACTATGCGGGAAAGGGGGTATGGAAAGATAATAAATATTGCCTCTGGGACGGTGTTTAAAGGAACCCCAGGTTACATGCATTACGTAGTCACAAAAGGCGCCGTTATCGCCATGACCCGGGTCATGGCAAAAGAATGTGGGGACGACAATATTTGCGTTAATGCGATTGCACCAGGTCTTACAACGTCAGAGGCGGTCACTGAAAACCCAAGGTTCAGTGACCAAGATTTAGATAACAACATGGCTACGCGATGCATTCCGAGGTGGCAAACTCCAGATGATCTCATCGGGGCAGCAATTTTTTTAGCTGGAAGCGAGAGCGACTTCGTCACTGGGCAAGTACTCTGCGTAGATGGTGGCAGCGTCGCACATTAAGGGCAGTTTCCCGGATAATAAAGAAACAATTCCTGACAAACCCTGATCAAATTGTCTACGAGAGCCTTTCCCTCCTAACCCTCGTAATTCCAGCCATAACTTGGCGGAGTAGGGCCTTTATTTCTTGTTCCCTCCTCTGCCTGTTCATACGCATGCGATAAAATACCTACCGAACGTGACAAACAAAATAAACCACGCGCTAAAATAGGGGAGCAACCAATTTCAGCAAAAATTACTGCGGTGGCTCCATCAATATTCATGGGCAACTTAATACCTTTTTCAGCAGCTAACGCATCTTCGACCGCACGGGCTATCGCTGAGAACCTTCCCGAAATAGCCTCTTCCTCAACGGCTTTGTCGACCAATTCCAATAACCGCGGTGATCGAGGGTCTTGTTCTTTATGAAATCTATGCCCATAGCCAGGAATGAAACCCCCTCGCTTTTTGCGCCAGTTCTCTAGTGCATCAAGGACCGCCTGATTAGGCTCAACCCCCCCATCTAGCCGTTCAGAAATATCTCTAAAAAGTTCGACAGCCTGTTGGCCAGCACCTCCGTGAATATCGCCCAGCATATTGACCCCTGAAGCCATGGCATTGTTGATCCCAACACCGCAGCTTACAGCCATCCTGGCAGCCGCGACTGATGGTGCTTGAGGTCCATGGTCGACGGCAGCTACTAATGCTGACTCGAGTAACATTTCGCGCCAACCGGTTATTAATTCTCCTGTCGCCATCAACCAAACCATCTGCGGAAAACTTATAGCGCCAATGAGTTTTTCTATTTCATGACCTCTAATTTTAATCCGATTAGGTTCCATATCAATAATCGATGTGGTCCACCATTCAAGGACATCCGGGTCGAGATCACGGGCTCTATTTTTTTTAGAAGTCTTCTTTGCCATTTCTTTCTCGCTCATATGACACCATTTTCAGAGAGCTCCTCGAGGAGAAGATCGTCAATCCCAAGCTCCCCCAATACCTCTGCGTTGTGCGCCCCCAATTGAGGGGGTGGGCTCTCTACTGCGGGCGCCTCCGAATTCACTTTCACTCCCGTGCGAACTGTTTGAATATCGCGCCTTATCCCCGGCACATCTTGAAAATCTGCTAAAAGGCCACGAGCCGCTATTACCGGCTCTTTCAAAATATCTGGTATTGTCATGACAACCCCGGCCGGCACGCCTAAGGAGGTTAATTCATCTGCAAGCTCCGCAGCTTTCCGATTTTTTATCGCGGCCTCAATTTCAAAATTCAATGCTTTGCGATGTCTCTTACGCGCATCTCTGCTGGAATAGTCAGGGTGCTTGAGCAGGTCCTCTCGGTCAATGTGACGGGCGAGAGTTCTCCACTGTTCCTCTTTATTCGCCGCAATGTTTAACAGTCGATCACCCGCCTGAAAGGTCCCAGAGGGGGCCGACGTTGGATTTTCATTTCCCTGAGGAAGAGGTTGTTCACCTGCGATCAACCAATTGGATATTACCCAACCTGTCGTTACCAAGATTGACTCCAGCATAGACACATCGATTAAAGTTGCTTTTTTTTTGTTGAGCGCGGCACAAATGGCCATTGCAGCCGTTAATCCCCCAATCGTATCCCCTATTGGATAACCCACCCGCAAAGGGGCTGAAGCCTGATCCCCTGTAATTTCCATGACACCTGACAATCCCTGAACAATTTGGTCATAGGCAGGCTTGTCTGCCCAAGGGCCATCCTGGCCAAACCCCGAAATGGCGCAATACACAAGATTTTGATTAATATTCTTCAGAGTATCCCAAGAGAGGTCCAATCTATTCATCACGCCAGGTCGGAAATTTTCTACTACTACATCTGCCTTTTTAACAAGTTCAAGGAAAAGGTCTCTCCCACGTGGGTCTTTTAAGTTCAGCGTAACGGATTTTTTTCCAGCGTTTTGGGCCAAAAAAGATACGCCCATTTTTTTTGAATTCAGCTCTGTGTCAGCTCCCAGCTGCCGCGCCAAATCCCCCCTTCCCGGGTGTTCAATTTTGATCACTTCAGCGCCAAAATGCACTAGTTGGTGACAACAAAATGGACCCGCCAAGACGTTGGTTAGATCGAGTATTCGAATATCAGATAGAAGATTAGTCATTAAATTTTAACGCAGCGATCAACCCTTAGTCTAGTCTAGCAAGTCCAACCGCGTCGTAACAGTTCAACTATTTGCAGCCTTGCCAATAAAACGAGTGGAGGACACACTCCCCAAATAAATTATGGGGGCAGTGGGGTGTCACACGATTTAGTAATCCGAAAAGGAAATATTGCTGACGGAAGAGGCAGCTCACTTTATCAGGCTGACATAGCCGTAGACGATGGTGTCATTAGTAGAATCGGCAGCATCTCTGAGAGAGGCCGGGAGGAACTGGATGCTCGAGGGCTCCTTGTCGCGCCTGGATGGGTAGATATCCACTCCCATTACGATAGCCAGGCATTCTTTGAAGACAGATTGGTATCCTCGGGCTGGCACGGAACAACCACTACTGTTATGGGAAATTGCGGCGTTGGTTTCGCGCCGCTTCGACCGGGCCAGAGAGATATTTTGATTGAACTCATGGAGGGGGTTGAGGACATACCAGGACCGGTGCTTCGAGAGGGAATGGATTGGGAATGGGAAACTTTTAATGATTTTTTATGCGCGCTCGATAAACGACCACATGATATGGACATCTGTGCCCAGTTTCCGCACGCGGCCGTCCGCGTCTATGTAATGGGTGAAAGGGCCTTAAAAAGGGAAAAGGCCACGAAAGAAGACATCGAAGAAATGTTCCGACTTACCAAAGAAGGAATTCGGGCGGGGGCATTAGGATTTACCACATCACGAACCCAAAATCATCGCACCTTAGCGGGTGAGTTAATCCCCTGCTATGACGCTGACCCTAACGAATTGATTGGAATTGCGCGTGCTCTGCGGGCTGCTGGGACGGGCGTAATGCAGATGATTTCAGATTTGACCCCTGAGCGGCGGCCGAGGGAATACAAAATAATGCGGGGCATGATGGAAGCCGCACACCGCCCTCTTTCTATAACAATTCTGCAGCAAAACCGTGATCCAGATGGCTGGCGCGATGTTATGCGAATGATAGATGAAGCGGTAGGGGACGGGCTTGATATGCGAGCGCAGGTAGCACCACGCCCAATAGGGACGTTATTCGGCTTAGATCTTGGGAGACACGGCCTCGTCTACCACCCTTCTTATCAAAAAATCGCACACGAGACTATCGAAGAGCGCGTTAGGATTATGCGCAACCCTGAATTCAGGAGGCAGATCCTAAATGAAAAACCTGATCATCATATCGAGCAACAAGTTAGAAGAGTGAGAAATTTTCAATGGCAATTTCCGTTCGGAGATCCGCCCGATTATGCTCCACCAAAACACTCGTCAATTCAGGCCGTGGCAGATCGAACTGGAAAATCAGTCGATGAAGTGACTTATGATCTCCTTTTGGAGGATGACGGATGGCAAATGATCTTCAGTCCCAATAACAATTACGCTGATTATACGCTAAACGCGTGCAAGGAGTTGATGGAGCACCCTCGGGCAGTCGTCTCTCTCTCAGACGGAGGGGCTCATATGGGGCATATCTGTGACGTAAGCTATTCGACTTTCCTCCTTACATACTGGGCACGAGATCGAAAAGAAGGAGCCCTTGATACGAGTTGGTTAATAAAACGCATGACCGGAGATGCTGCGGCAGCCGTAGGGCTTCTGGACCGTGGCATATTGGCGCCAGGTTACAAAGCGGACGTCAACGTTATTGACCACGAGCGGTTGACGATAAAAAAACCTGTAATGCGCAATGATTTGCCTCTGGGAGCCAAACGCTTGGTCCAAAAAGCTGAGGGCTATGTAGCAACGATCAAGGCGGGTCAGGTTACCTGGTGCGAAGGAGAGCCAACCCAGGCCTTACCAGGAAAGCTAATACGCGGCGCACAATCCGCCCCGAGGGCGGCGCAAATACGTTAATTCTACACGAGGATTTAAGTCATGAAAATTTGCCGTTTTAATCACGAAATTCTGGGTCCAAATCGGATCGGAGTTGTACAGGATAAAAATATTCATGACGTCACGGAAGCGCTGAACGTGTTACCCGACTATCGATACCCTTTTCCCCTCGGCGATCAAATGATCGCCAACCTTGAAACCTTACTCCCGTTAATGGATAAAGAGGCTGACTCAGCTGAGACAGTGCCACTCTCAGAGGCATATTATCTGAGCCCGGTCGCTAACCCGACTAAAATTATTGGTGTACCCCAAAATTACGAAGAACACGCCCTTGAAGCTACGGCTGACCATGGAATTTCCCAAGGAATTCCGCGACGCAAGATGGAGGACCAAGGACTATTTCTGAAGGCAAACTCTGCATTGATTGGCCCCTCAGAGGGAGTCGCCGTACGTTTTCCAGAGAGACGAACCGATCACGAAGCAGAGCTTGGCGTGATAATTGGTAAAAAAGGAAGCGACATCAGCTATGAGGAGGCAATGGATCACGTAGCGGGTTACGCCATCGCCATGGACATGGTTGTCAGAGGCCCAGAGGATCGATCTTTCAGAAAATCAGTGGACACATACGCAATTCTTGGGCCCTGGATGGTTACGTGCGACCAAATCGCTGAGCCGGGTAATTTGGATTTTAACCTTTCTGTAGGTGGCGAAATCAGACAAAAAAACAACACCAGAAATTTGATTCTTGATTTACCCGGGCAAATCGCATGGGCATCAAAATTTTATTCGCTTTACCCCGGCGACATCATCATGTCTGGAACATGCGCCGGAGTCTCAAGAGTAGTGCCCGGAGATGTGATAACCTTGTTTTTTGAGAATATTGGATCAATGGAGGTGCCTGTGAGAGCGCACCAAGGATGAGATCAATCTGTTTCTTGCCAAGTTATGAGTCACAAGGAGAGCATAAAGACAGAACTAGTATTTCCCCGCTGCAGACATGGACGGCCGAATACGCTGCTCCTCGGGCAGTGGAATTCCATCGACGAGATGCCACTCTGAAAACCTATTGACCCTATAATTGTGTGGTTTCCATTCTTCGGTGAGATAATCTGAGTCCGTATAATATTCTACCGCACCCTCACAAGGATTCTTAAAATACCAAAAATAAGCCGATGAAATTGGATGTCGACCAGGCCCAACCTCTGTTTCCCAGCCCTTGCGATCAAATGCAACACCGCCGCCAAAGACTTCATGAAAATCTCGCACTTCGTATGCTGTGTGATGGTGCCGCAACGCTCCGGACTCACTCCATATCATAAATAGATTGTGATGCTGTGATTTCGCAGCGCAGCGCAGAAAGAAAGCAGCCCCACCAACATATCTGTCGGATAGCCAGAAACCTAAGCGCTCCCGATAAAATTTTTCTTCCTCTTTTAGATCTGGCACGAGAAATCCGATGTGCCCCATTCTAAGGGGAAGCGCTTGCTGGTATGCAGCTCCAATTTCATTGACTCGCTCAGTTTTGTCATAGGAATTTATAGAGGCTCGGCTTGTCTCTTTATTAGCCTTCGGAGGATTCCATACGCGAAAACCGAGACCAATCCCAGCTGGATCATAGGTGTGGATAGATCCGTCGGTGTGAATATCAATTTTTCGATCACGAGATAATTCTTGTTTAATCTTTGCTAAATGTGTTTTAGAGGAAACGCCCCAAACCATTTCCCGGAAATTCATCCCTTCTCTCGCGGCTACCGGCAAGAGAGAACTGCCTGGGGGGCGAATAATAACCTGGCATCCAAGGGAGGTCTCAAAAATCACCCCATCGCGCTGTTCTGCGATCTTTTTAAGTCCCCAATCGGAAAAGAACCTCTTCGCCTCCTTCATATCTGGCGCTGCGTAGGTAGTACTGAACAATCCTGTAAAGGTCATTGCTCCACCTTCTACTAATGGAAATTCTTCATATGTTAGGCATCAGCTGTCCAACACACAAGAGTCCCCTCGACTTGGCTCCCATCAGTATCTTCTGTGTACATTAAAAGTGGGAGGCGAAAATGACCCAGGAACCCATTATCAACCTCCACATCTCAATCCTTTGGATCAACGCATGGATTAAACCCCACCGGAGAGAGTTTTCTCGTCAAAATACTGGGTGATCCAAAATAATGGAGAGAGGGATTGAATGGGGTCAACTCATATGTTTTCACAAAAGACCGACCTCGCCGGAAGGATAAAGCTAAAGTTTTGGGTTTAGGCCGAAGGGTCAGATGACATTGATCTGCATACCGCTCTGAAAAAACTCGACGTGACTGGCCTTGAAATGCTTTTCCCAGATTTTCAACATTGCAAAGGCGGCATAGTTGCAAGCGGGTGGCTGCGGGCTTCTCATCGAGTTAAAGTTGGGGCTATATCCACCGAGATTCGTCCATGGCAAAATCACGAGTGAGAAGAAAAGCTGTCGCCAGGCGAGATTAAGGCTTTGGAAATTGAAATTCTTCCATCCGCGACAGGTTTTTTGGCAACTAAGGCGCCTCAGCTAATCATACAAGGGCACGATATTTAAAAAGGGACCTCAAGATTTAATTACGCAACGGACATTGTTAGTGCCGGCCACCATCTTACCCAATGCGACGGCGAATATCACTCACGTCTACTAATTCGAATCTTGGCTGGAGATGAAAATTAGCCCCCCGTCAGCAACCAGGCCAAGATTAAAGGAAGTAAAATAGCAGCTACAGCGGTTGACACAATCACCATGCCAGCGACTTCTGTTGGCTCGCGCTTATAAATAACTGCGAACATATAGTTTGAGACCGCAACTGGCATAGTCGCCTGTAGGATTAATACCGCACGAGGGATCCCCGATAACCCCAAAAGTTCGGCCAGAGAAACACCGAGCCCAAAACCAAGGCCTAACTTTACGATCGTCAGGCCAAAAGCTCTACCAAGAGAACCAACCTCAAACTGAGCAAGCGAGGCCCCTAAAGAAATAAGTTGAAGCGGTATAGCTATGCCACCGAGGAGCCAAGTTGTATTTGACAACCAGACAGGCAGCTTCCATCCGGTTAAGATCATTATAATGGCCACGAGAGCAGCCCAAATTGCCGGTTCTTTTAACAACTTATCTACTGAAACTCTCCCCGCAGCAAGCGCCGCACCTACAGTAAAGGTTCCAATAGAAGTGATAGTGAACACTACCAGACCATGGGCCAAGCCTTCTTCCCCATATGCAAAGAGACAAACAGGAAGACCCATGCTGCCAACTAAAGAGAAAGTCATAGCAGGCAAGTAAGATGGAAATGAAAGTCTAAAAATTCGAAGGAGAAGCGCACCCAAAATTCCGTTCAGAGTAAGCAAGCAAATTGACGCAAGCCCCAAGGACGCCACCGCCTGAGGTATAACCACAACCTTTGAGAAGGTCGCGATTATGAGGCACGGCACGGAAATCTTATAAACCAAGGTTGTCACTAAATCGGGATCTAAACCTTGCCCTGTCCTTTTCCAAAAGAAGCCAATTGCAGCACATATAAAAATTGGACAAATAATCGCGGAAAGTTGTGCAAACAGCACCATCAGCCTGGTCCTTGTATTGCAACTAGAAGGAGCAACGGCAAGGTAGCAAGGGACACAAAAGTAGATCCTACAACTAATCCAGCGATCTCATCGGGTTTTCTGTCATAACGCGCCGCAATAATGTAGTTAAGAACTGCCGATGGCATCGCGCATTGTAAAATCAGCACTCCCCGCGCAATACCCTCCAGTTCAAAGAACCAAGAAAGTGTCAACCCAATACCCAGACCAAACCCTAATCGATACAATCCGAGAATAAAGCTTTGTCCGAATGAACTGACGGTCAATCTTGCCAGTGAGACACCTAACGCTACAAGCATAAGCGGGATAGACATGCCGCCGATGATATATGTGGTGTTGGCCAGCCAAGCAGGGGGCTGCACCTCAGCAAATAGAAAACCGAGGGCCGCCACAACCACATACAAATGGGGCGCCATGATCGTTTCTCTGAGAGAAAATTTCCCCGAGACAAATGAAACCCCCAATAAAAAATTCGCGGACGCCGACACGACAAAGATGCTTATCCCCAAGGCCAAACCCTCGTCGCCAAATGCAAAAAGACACAGCGGCAGCCCCATATTCCCGGTATTGGCAAAAACTGTGGCTGGCAGAAATGCCCCGATATCTCGGCTCATAACCCTTAAAAGTATCGCTGAAACCACGATATTGGCCCCCACCGCAAGAGAGAACATACCAGCAGCCGCTCCGAAATCCGAGATATCTACCTCCAGGCGAGTAAGCGTAGAAAAGATCAGACAGGGAACGGCAAAATTCACCACCAAACTCCCAATCATATTTGTGTCGAACGGCATCCCTGATCTGCCCCAAGCAAATCCAATCCCCGCAATCACAAAAAGTGGGGCAATGATTGTTGCGATTTCTAATAAGACAGACAAAAGTAGTGCTCTCGGACAAATAATACTCCGATGCTACCAGATAGTGTGGATGCGCGTCACACCTCGGGGCCCAACTTGCTGAAGAACAAAATTGGAATTAAGCATCGCATTAAATCGCTATGACAGACACGTACTTTTTTTTAACCAAACCATTGCGCCTCCAGAAGGTTTAGAGCTCAAGGCTTATAAAGTAGGGGAGATCCTGCGCTTAATGGTGATGAGACGTGAATTAAAAATAAATTACCCTGAGTTACCCCGCCAAATTCGCAAATTATTCTGGGATGTCTATGAGGTGGCACAATCTTTCTATGGTGCCTCGAACTATTTTTTTAATGATCTGTGCAAGGAATGCCCTGGAACAGTAGAAAAACGCCCTAGGCACCAACCCTTGGACTGACGGACTGGCCACAAACAAGAAGAATCTTGACCAATTTATCAAATATTCTTACGACCATTGATCAGTAGGGGGTTTTTTAATCGTGAAAATCTCTCTCCCGAATCTGTTTCGAATACTTGAGACAAATTAAATGAAAAGAGTCTGGATCTATTTAATTATTGGTATCGGCCTGACTGCACTCCTCATGTATCTGTTTTCCAGCTTAAAACCTAAATTGCTAGAGGATCGAGACACCCAGATAGGCCTAGTACACAGCCTGTTGTTATTAGCCTTGGTAGGATCTGCTCTATTGGTTAGAGGAAAATTGCCCAATATATGGGAAATGATCAGAGCAGGAACCATTTGGGTCCTATTCGGACTCTTACTAATTTTAGGATACAGCCACAAAGCTCTATTTTTGGAAAGCTGGCACCGCATAAAAGCGGAATTAGCACCGGGAAGCGTTGTCGAAGCCGGACCTCACGAAGCCTTGGTAAAAGCCCGCGGAAGTCAATTTATTATAGACGCGCAAATAAATGGCATAGAAATCCCATTATTATTCGACACAGGGGCGAGCCATGTGGCTCTCTCACTGAGAGATGCGTTACGTATAGGACTAAATCCCAATGAACTGGACTTCTCCCAAACGATACAAACTGCGAATGGGCTTGGACGCGCCGCTCCAATCTGGATCAAGGAAATCAGAATAGGCAAGATTGTAGTCCGCAACGTTCGCGGCTCAGTAAATGAAACTCCGTTACCCTTTTCCCTACTCGGCGCAAGTTTTCTCTCGAAACTTAGTTACTACTCGGTAAACGGCTCACTTCTAACAATGCGCAAATAGGAAATTGAATGGTCAAATTAGATAAGATTTATACTCGTGGCGGCGATAGCGGCCAGACTTCTCTAGTAGACGGGAGCAGAGTCGACAAAAATTCGCAACGACTAAATGCAATCGGCGATATAGACGAGGCTAACGCCATATTAGGCCTGGCTAAGATATCTCTTGACGATGGTTCACAAAACTTAAGGGAGGTCCTATTAAAAATCCAAAATGATCTCTGTGATTTGGGTGCCGATTTGGCAACTCCAGGAGCCGATCGGGAAGACGGTTCTCTGCGGATCCAAAAACAGCAGGTAGAAAGACTAGAACAAGAAATCGATGATATGAATATCCTACTTAAACCCCTGACATCATTTGTTTTGCCCGGCGGTTCACATAGTGCAACATGGTTACACCTGGCACGCACTATTGTGCGCCGGGCCGAGAGGTCGGCCGTCAGCCTTGCATCTCAAGAAACAATAAATCAAATGGCCATAATGTACTTGAATAGACTTTCTGACTTGCTCTTTGTTATGGCTCGTCTAGCCAACGATTTTGGTAACTCCGATGAGCTCTGGGAACCGGGTAAATTTGGAGGAAGATCATAAATCTTGATCAGCCCTGATAAAAGCTTGGTTACATGAAGGTTTATTTATCTTCGCGACGAAAGCACAACCGCCAACATGTTCCCTGCAAGATCATTGGCAGTTTGATAATCAGCTTTTATGGAGCGTTGTAAATACTGCTTACAAGTTACAACAGAAGGTCGCTCATAATCAGCGATTGTAC
The DNA here is from genome assembly GCA_913052165.1 of uncultured Rhodospirillaceae bacterium. GTDB lineage: Bacteria > Pseudomonadota > Alphaproteobacteria > MPNO01 > UBA2964. Next base: position 11,862 of record CAJXEC010000020.1, on the reverse strand, counting down.
GAAGCAGTCTCTCCATCTCCTCGTCCAGATTTTCGTTCGGTACAACATCACTAACCAAACCAATAGATAGCGCACGCTCTGAGTCTATAAGGTTTGTCGAATACACCATGTGGAGAAGAGCTTTAGGTGGAACGCGATCAAGATGGGCGAGCATCGCGAGTGTTGGCGGCAAGTTTGCCCGCATTTCGGGCGTAACGAACTTTGCATTGTCTGCAGCAATTGTCATGTCACTTATAGCCGTAATCCCGCAGCCCAAACCAGAAACCATACCCCGAACCGCTGCAACAATAGGTATCTCAGCTTGGCGTATTGCGGCGTAAACGCCAAGTAAGGGCTCAACCAACGCCGCCCGCATTTCTGACGCTGTCGTCGGCTTTCCCTCGGGCGCTCCATCAGGATCTCGACCCTTACAAAAGTCCTCTCCTTCTCCAAAAATACCGATGACATTTATAAGGGGATCTGATCCAACTTCCCTAATGATGGCTGCAAGCCCTTTTGCCATCTCAAGCGTAAGCATGTTTCCCTTGTCCGGACGGGCGAGAGTCAACCGGCCGATTGCTCCTTCTTTTTCAAATTTAAAGCCCTCAGTCATTTTTCTATTTCCCCGTGTCTCCACCTGCAAATTCTGTGACAACGCCCTTGTCTTTTAGAGCCCGGAAATCACTCTCCGAAATTTCTAATAGGTCACAGACCACGTCGTGGGTATCCTCCCCTAAAGCCGGCGGGAAGACATATTGACCCTCTGGTTGATCTAAAAATTTTAATGGGTTCCCTGCCACCTTGACTTTCCGCTCACCTGACCCCTCAATCAGTAACAGCATATCTCGATGAAGGACCTGCTGATCGTTAAACGTATCGGATAACTGATTAACCTCGCCAACCGGAACTCCATGCTCAAGCAATAGAGGCACCCATTCTTTTGCCTCTTTCGCAGAAAAGGCTTCCTCGAGAAGAGGCCAAAGCTCTTCTCGGTTGGCAAAACGATCTCCATTTTTTAAAAAACGTGCGTCTTTAGTTAAAACCTCAAGGCCTAGAGCTGAACAAAGCCCTTGCCACATTCTTTCGGTATTTGCCGTGATTACTAGCTCGGTATTATTAGCAGCGGGGAAGGATCGATAAGTTGGGATTGAGGCATGGCTTCTTCCCTGCCTTCCAGGATTTTGCCCTGACTGAAGATAGTACGCCGCTTGATAGCAAGTCATCGCAACCTGACAATCAAGCATAGAGATATCGATAAACTTTCCCTTGCCTGTAGTTCGCCGCTCCTCTAAAGCCGCCAAGGCACCAATGGTTGCATACATCCCAGCGGAGAGATCTCCGAGGGGAATCCCAGCCCTTACAGATACGCCATCTCTCTCCCCGGTCATGCTCATTCCACCTGACATTGCTTGAACAATCATATCGTATGCCGGTCTATCTCTGTAAGGACCGCTTTGACCGAAGCCGCTAATTGATGCCCAAATTAATTTTGGATATTCTGCCGACAATTCATCCCAACTCAAACCCAGTCGATCCAAAACACCCGGACGGAAATTTTCAAACAAAATATCGCTCTTCCCGGCAAGGTTTTTGACTAAATCGAGACCTTCTGGTTGCTTCATATCAACCGCGATAGCTTTTTTACTCCGATTAATTGAGAGGTAATAACAGCTATCTTCGCCGACGAAATGTGGGGGTAAACTTCTCGCCCAATCTCCAGTCGGCGATTCCAGCTTGATCACCTCTGCTCCAAGATCTCCCAGGATTTGGGTTGCAAAGGGTCCCGCTAGGAATTGGGTGAGATCTAGCACTCTGATCCCATTAAGGGGGCCAGGTCTCATTTTTGGATCGGTGGTCATAAAACTCTACTTTTAGCAATTTCTGATACAATAAGATCAGGCCGTATAGGAATATCTGTGAGCCGGATATGGAGAGCACTCAGGGCATTTTCCACGGCTGCCAAAATTGCTGCCGCTGCAGGTATTGTCCCTCCCTCACCCGCGCCCTTTACACCAAGAGGGTTTAGCGGCGAGGGGGACTCAATATGTATACACTCGGCGTTTGGAACGTCTCCCGCTGCGGGCAGCAGATACTCGCCAAAGTTAGTAGTAAGAGGCATAGCATCATCATCAAAGTGCAGTTCCTCAAAAAGCGCATTGCCTACACCGTGGGCCAAGCCTCCTTGTACTTGTCCATCTACAATTAATGGGTTGATCAAATTGCCTGCATCATGAGTGATTACATATTTAAGAATAATTACCTTACCTGTATCAATGTCGACTTCTACCTCTGCTACATGACAACCATTGCAATAAGCTGATTGAGACGGAGAAAAATAGTGGGTGGCCTCGAGCCCGGGATCTATCCCCTCGGGTAGAGCAAAACCCGGGGCACCAGCTACCTGATGCGCAAGTTGCGCTAATGTAATTGACATCTCTGGGACACCCCTAACAAAAACCTTTCCTTCTTCTATCTCGATATCTTCCTCGGCAGCCTCTAGTAAATGTGAGGCAGCCTTAATTGCTTTCGCGCGAACCTCTAAAGCAGCCAAATGAACCGAGGGCATCGCATTCGCCGCAATCCTGCTGGCGAAAGTCCCGACCCCATGGGCGATCCGGGAGGTATCAGCGAGTACCACCTCTACATCTTCTAAGCCTACACCAAATTTTTCGGCAACTATTTGTGCCATAGTTGTTTTGTGGCCCTGCCCCTGCGGCGCCGCCCCCGACATTACAAATATATTTCCGCTCGGGCCAATTCTAACGGTTGCGCCCTCAAACGGACCCAGACCGGTTCCTTCCACATAATTCCCTATTCCAATCCCAATATAACGACCCTCGGCCAAGGCCTTTTTCTTCCGATTTGGGAAATCTCTGTAATTAATCTTCTCTAATGCTTCTGTTTGACATCGCAGATAATCGCCAGAGTCGTAAGTCACCGGCTTTCCATCCCTAAACACCAACCCAACCTTGTAAGGCATCTGATCGGCGGGGATCAAATTACGCCGCCTTAATTCGGCAGGATCAAGGCCCAGAGCTTCAGCCCCTCGATCCATTAAACGTTCCATTGCTAAGACCGCCTGAGGACGACCTGCACCCCGCACCGGGGTCACATGGATTTTATTGGTAAAACCAACGGTAGTTTCCATTCGATAATTTGGAACGATATAAGGGCCGGGAACCGTCGTCGCTGAGATTAGCGGCGAAACAATTCCCCAAGGTATGTAAGACCCAGTATCGTGGATCATATTACCCCTAACGCCCAGGATATTGCCTTCCTGATCGAATGCTGCCTCAACATCCCAATACTGATCGCGCTCCTGGCTAGCACAAAGAAAGTGTTCACGTCGATCCTCGACCCATTTTACAGGACTTCCTAACAACCGAGAACATAATGGAATAACGGCTTCCTCACCGTAGAACAGGGCCTTGGGACCAAAGCCACCACCAACATCTGGCGCAATCACATCAAGCTCGTTTTCGTTCCAACCCAAAATCCCAATTATACAACGCTTTACTTGATGAGGCGTCTGTGTCGAAGACCAGATTTGGGTTCTGCCCTCATCCTCACTATGTACCGCTAATACGCCACGGGCTTCCATTGAATGTCCACCACCCCTATGGTGTTTGATCGATGCGGAGACAATGCGGTGCGCAACAGAAAACGCCGCGTCAACATCGCCATACTCATTTTTGAAAAAAGCTGCCACGTTATCGGGAGAGCCCTGGTGAACGACATTTGCACTTTCAGCGAGCGCCTCTCTTACGTCTGAAGCAGATGGCAAAGGTTCCCAGTCAATATCAACTAAACTTGCCGCATCCTCAGCAAGGTGGCGGGTTTCAGCGATTACTACCGCAGCAGGTTGACCGCAAAACGTCACCTCATCTTTAGCGAGAAGATAAGGCATTATTGGTTGTTTAATGGCAGGGTTTGGCAGCAATAAAATCAACCTATTGTCCTGGGCTTCCCTCGGCAAGTCCTCCAAGGTTAATACCGCCTTCACCCCAGACAACGACAACGCAGCTTCTTTTTTTATATTTGTGAATTTAGCATGAGAAAATGGGCTCCGAACAAAGACCGCATGCAGACAACCTTCAAACGAAATATCATCAAGATACTCTGCCTGCCCGGTCAATAGAGAGGCGTCCTCGAGACGTTTTACCCGCGCACCAAAGAATTTTGCTCCCATCAGCTTCCCCTATCGCGAAAACAGATGAATTGAGCAAACCCCATGATCAAAGCCGGACACCCCGCCGCCTGTGCAGTGGGTCAACCCAACCTTTGCATCCTCGACCTGCCGATCGCCACATTGACCTCTCAGCTGACGTACAATCTCAACAATTTGGGCAACACCAGTGGCTCCAATCGGATGCCCTTTTGCCAATAAACCTCCAGAGGGATTAACGGGAATACGTCCTCCCACTGATGTCTCTCCTTCATCAATAAGGCGCCCAGCCTCACCCCGCGGGCAAAAACCAAGAGCTTCATAATAGAGGAGCTCAGCAATCGAGAAGGCATCATGAACCTCCGCAAGATCGATATCCTCGGGGCCTATGCCCGCCTCTTCATATAATTGAGCTGCACCCCGAACAGTGATCTCAGGCGAAGTCATATCTCGAAATCCCGTCATATATTTCCCCGAATTAATTTCCGAACCCACCACGTTGATAGGCACCCCACCGTATTTCGACGCTACGTCTTCGGCGCATATCAAAACTGCCGCCGCCCCATCCCCAGATGGACAGCAATGAAATAATTTCAGCGGATCAGCCACCGGCCTTGATCTGTTTACTTCTTCTACCGTTGTAGGCTCGCGCAATTGCGCATCAGGATTATGTTTTCCATGATTGCGTGCCTTGACTGAAACCTTGGCCAGGTGATCCTCGGTGAGGCCGAATTCATGCATATAACGCCTGGCACGCATTGCGTACAAAGCTGGCATGACCAGCCCATGCGCCACCTCGAAGTCTTCTTTTTCGAGAGGAAGAGTTCCACCTCCGAATTTTGTCAGTTTTTCGACACCGATTACAACGACTACATCATAGACACCCGCAGCAACGGCGATCCAAGCTTCTCTAAAGGCTGTCGATGAGCTTGAGCAGGCATTTTCTATGTTTATGATCGGAAGTCCGGTTATACCAAGGGTTTTCAAAATTCGCTGCCCAGACATCATGCCACCCAACGCTGTTCCGCAATATGCAGCTTCTATCGTTTTTTTGGGAATATTTGAGTCTTCTATTGCTGCCTTAACCGCAGGCCAGGCAATTTCTGAAAGCGTTTTTCCAGGATATTTTCCAAAAGGCACCATTCCTGCGCCTAATATCGCCACACGACGCATTAATTCCTCCCCTCTGCCGGCAAAAATGAATAACTTTCAATCTGTGTCCCATCTGCATCCTGTCCAACAACTGCCTTACAAACACTGAGTTTCATATCAAATGAGAGGCATTCTGGATCAATATCGACCATATGAGCAAAGACCCGAACCTTCTCTGGAAAATCAACGTAGCCAGCTACAAAAGGAGTCTTCCAATTTTTAGGCGCGATACGCACTACAGACCAACTGTAAAGGCAACCTATCTCGGATAACTCCCGCCTTTCCACAGACTCCGACATACATTCTGGACAAACAGGCGTAGGGGGAAAAATCCAATCACCGCAAGCGCTGCATTTTGAACCTACCAGCCTTACGGAGCCGTCCGATTTTTCTACCATTGCATCGCCCGTAATATTGAGGGCTTGTTTCAATTCTTGAACGCTATCGGCCATATTCTAATTTTGCCGGGGCAAACCTCTTTTTCCAAAATTATTTGTAACATCACGTATAGAAGTGTTGGGCGCAACATCCAACCGTCTTAATTGAGCCGAACGCAATCCATTTTCAAGATATTTACCTTGGGTTGCGCGTAATGCCATTTTATCCCACTCCTCCGTCCAATCGCCCAGAGAGTAACCGTACCAAGGGCTCTCCGGTTGCAATGGAGGCAGCCCAAGCCTCTCCCACAATGCTCTTGCATTCTCCATGAATTCTCGTTTGGGAAGGGCGAGGGGCGGCATATCTGATTTTAAGGTCGCATCAATTAAAACAGTGGCATCTTCCCCGTTCCCTCGCTCAAGAGCAGGCCCATGACCTCGATCCCGATGAAACAGGATTTGAACGTCGAGCGATGGATTGGAACGATAGGCAAGTGCCCAGAAAACGGCGTCTCCATTTTCTGGGTCAATATCCTCGTTAACCGCGATTACATACTTTCCTATTGCTGAATCAAGAGAGGAAGCGCCGTACATGGCCCGCCATATTTCAGTTGAAGCAACCTCCCGGGCGAATACGAGAAAAACAACTCTACGAATATTAGTGAGAGGCTCATGCATTGAAACCGCTCTTAAACCTTTGACCCCTAGACCGTCACGGAGATGGCTCAGGAATTTTGGTTCCATCGCGACCCGTTTAATAACGCTTGATTCTGATGGAGTGACTTGACTTATAATACTTGTCATAACGGCCTCGTTGCGGCGCGTAATCGCGGTTACCTCTACGATGAAATTATATTCTTCCAAATTTATGTGTCCGTGGCTTTCGCCAAAGGGACCTTCGGGCTCCATGAACTCTGTATCTACCAAACCCTCTATCACAAACTCCGCCTCAGCCGGCACCAGTATGTCAGAAGTCAAGGCTTTAGTTACCCGGATCGATGCCCCTGCTAATGCACCCGCAACCCCCATCTCATCTGAGCCCGTTTGAATTTTTTGTGGGCTCACGTAAGCAACCGCTGGTGGACACCCCACGACCACTGCGATTGGCATCTTTTTACCCTGTGATTGATATTTAAACCAATGTTCGTGACCACCTTGACGAAGATTAACGAAAAGCTTGAGGCCCAATCGATTAGGGGCTTTCACTGCGCCCCTGTAGGTCCCAATATTTTGGATTCCACTTTCAGGATCGACCGTTATGCAGCTTGTTGCTGTAAAATATGGGGCCGCATCAAAACCAGGAGTAGACAAGGGGACGGGTAGGGCGTCGAGCCCGTTTCCAGCACCCCGCAACTCTGAACCCATCAGAACAATTTCCTGACAAGGAGCATTTTCGATTTGAGTCGGCAGGATCGGTTCATTCAAGGCCCTTTCCCAGTGCCGACCTATTTCATCTACCGGCACCCCCATGCCAATCGAATAAATCTGTTTGCTGGCCGCTAAGACCCCCACCGCCAAGGGCGTGTCGAATTTCCTACCGCCGGCTCCTATAACATTATCAAAAATAAAAGCCTTCCGATCAGACTCTCTTATACCGCCTCGGAATTGCCACCGAACGAGGGGCATAAGCTCTTTATCTTTGTTTATTGGATGCTTTATCCGATAAAGTAACCCACGATTTTCCAAAATGGCCAAATGATCGTGAAGGTCCGGATAACCTTTTCCACCGAAGTCCGATTTACCTTTTTTCATAGAGAGATGAGAACACAGCTAAGACAAGGCCTCAACCATTAGACTGCCCCTTATTCATTCGTTCTCTATGAGCAAGCGTGCTGGTTGCACAAACTATTAGCAACGCGCCAATCCAGGTCCAGAAGTCCGGTACCTCCGCAAATACAAAATAGCCAAAAGCGGTAGCCCAAATCATTCTGGTAAAAACAACAGGCTCCGCAAAACTAATATCTGCAATTGCATAAGCGCGAGTAAAACTATAGTGGCCAAAACCGCCCAGGGTTCCGATAAGCAACAGTAGTCCAAATTCGGGAAGGGTAGGCCAATCCCAGAAGAATAGGGCTGGCACTAGTGTAATGACCATCATCAGAAATTGGACAGAAGCGGCCACTGTCGCGGGCTTATCTGATGCCGTTAGTTTTTTAGCACAAATTTTTGAGAGACTCGCAAGGCAGACACAGCCAATTGTTAAAATCGCTCCTAAACTCACTTCCTGAAAGCCCGGCCGGACAACACAAAATGCGCCCAGCGCGCAAATCAAAATCGCGCCCCAACGCCATAATCCGACTCTTTCGCCTAGGAAGAGTATAGCGAAAAGCGCGACAAACATGGGTCCAGTGAGTGTTAAAGCCGTCGCATCCGCAAGCACAATCAAAGACAACGCGTAAAACCACATCAGCATGGACCCCGAGTTTAAGAACCCCCGAAGCAAATGCATGCCCGGTCGCGTAATCATAAACATTTCGGACCCGCCCTTTACCAACATTGGAACAAGAACGAAAAATCCGATGAGGTTTCTGAAAAACGCAACCACGAAAGGGTGCATCTCAAAGCTTGTGGTCGCCATGCGCACAAAGCCATGCATCGCCGCCAGGCAGGCGGCAGCGAGTAACATAAACCCTACAGCTAGTGCGGTGGGGCTTAGGTTACGGCTATCTAATGAAATGCCACTCATGGATCAACTTTTTAAACCAGAAAAATTAAGAAAATAATAACTCGGGGCACGCTACGCTGTCACCAAACTGGCTTGCGCCTACAGGATCGAATAATGGCGCTCTGATGATCCAAAATCCGATGAGTATTTGGGCATTTCCCTTTGCTTGCTTAGATCTCAAAGGTAGAGTCCTCGGCGCCACATTCTATTTTCCATTGGAGACATACATGACTGAACAAACAGAAAATCCGGCGCTTTTTTCGCCGCTAACGCTGCGAGATATGACAGTGAAAAATAGAGTGATGATGTCACCTATGTGTATGTATTCTGCTCAAGATCTGGATGGAACTCCAAATGACTTTCATGTGGTGCATATTGGATCCCGTGCATTGGGAGGAGCCGGTCTTGTTTGTACCGAAATGACCCAAATATCCCCTGAAGGCAGGATTTCTCTCGGCGACGCTGGCATTTGGGATGACAAGCACATCGAACCATGGAAACGCGTGGTTGACTTCGTTCATGGGCATACTGACGCGAAGATAGCAATGCAGCTCGGCCACGCGGGTCGAAAAGGCTGCGACCCATTAACTTGGGAAAGGGGCACTCCCCTTGCAAAAGAATTACATTGGGAGATGGTGGCCCCAAGCGCCATCCCCTTTGGCCCTAACAGCAACACTCCTAGAGAAATGAAAAAAGCCGACATCGCAAAAGTCAGAGATGATTTTGTATCCGCCGCAAAGCGCGCTGATCAGGCGGGGTTCGATATGATCGAATTACATTGTGGACATGGATATCTGCTCTCAACCTTCATTTCCCCGCTGTCAAACCAACGCACAGACTCTTATGGAGGGGATATAAAAGGACGCATGAAATTACCGCTGGAGGTCTTTCATGCGGTCCGCGCCGTCTGGCCAGAAAATAAACCTATTTCCGCAAGAATTTCCGCCATTGATTGGATAGAGGGAGGAAATGAAATTTCAGATGGGATTATAGTAGCAGAACTATTTCGAGAGGCCGGACTTGATATTTTGGATGTATCCTCTGGAAACATAACTCACGTTCGCCGCCCGATTGTAAAAGGGTTATTTCAAACTCCTTTCTCCGAGGAGATAAAAAAACATGTCGATATACCGACCATAACAGTTGGAAATGTCGCCACTGCAACTCAAGCAAATGATGTTATCACCTCGGGAAGGGCCGATATATGCGCAATCGGCAAAGGGCATTTATATGACCCATTTTGGACACACCATGCGGCCAGGGCATTGGAACATGACGAAGCCTGGCCCAAACAATATCCCGCGGCCAGGGCGTTCAACCCAAATCCGTAATATGCAATTATACTCCTCGCAGAACAAACTAGCCCGAGATTAGAAATCATTTTCATAGACTTAAATATGGGGAAAAATAATCAAGTCCCGGCCGGCCGCATTTGTTTTATGGGCAGAGCTGGCCTGTATAGCCCTAATTTGATGAAACACGCAGCGAGAAACTTGGAATATGATTTTTCATGGCCAGATGAATTTGTAAGCACCAGCACTGTAGAGCCCCCAGTCCCTTGAGAACCCAAAAACATTAATTTGGATCGGCACTATTAGCGATTTTCAATTCTCGTTGCCAAATATATAAGCCGCTTAAGACCACGATTAACAAACCCAATAACGTCCAAGGATCAGGAAATTCATTAAAAATCAATAAGCCCAGAATTGCAGCAAATATCACTTGAGTGTAGAGGAATGGGGATACGACTGAGGCCGGGGCAATTTCTAAACTCCTTATCAATAAATAGTGACCAACCCCGTAACTCGCTCCCAAGGCAAACATGTAAGTCCAGCCCAAAATATCTGGAGTAACCCAAACAAAAGGTACCAACAACGAAGTGACAGAGACACCGATAATTGATGTCCAAATTAGGTTTGTATTCGCGTGATCAACTCTCGATGCGATCCGCGTCAAAATTTGATAAATTGCATAACAAATAGCAGATATTAGGGGCAAAAACATTGCCCAATGAGTACCATCCGCACCCGGCCGTATGATAATCATAACACCGCCAAAACCAATAAACACCGCCAACCATCGGCGCCAGCCAACCGTTTCCTTAAGTAAAGGAATAGAAAACGCGGTAACCAACAAGGGTGCCAAAAAGGCTACCGCGATTGCATCAGCAAGTGGCAAAAATTCTAAGGCAGCAAAAAAAAACGCTGTCGCCACCAGCATCAGTATTGACCGAGAGGCATGAAGCCATGGCCGAGCAGATCGGGCCTGAGCAAGGATATTTCCTCGAGATAGAAAAAGGCAGGTCAGCGCAAAATGAAAAAAATACCGCGACCAAACTATTTGGGTGGTTCCGTAAGAATCGTGCAGTAATTTTACCAGGGCCTCTCCTACTACAAAGAAAGCGAGACCAAAAATAAATAACGCTATTCCTTTTGAAATATTTTGCTGCCGTTCAATTTGTTCCAACTTACCACCCCCGATAACCCCAAAAGTCTCTATAAGTTCAGAGTCCGTACGTAGCCCCCCTGCTCACTGCGACAGTTTTAACACGCCAGCTTAACAATAGAAGGTATAGCTAAGGCAATAGCCATCACTTCTAACATTTTTGTCGGCGACAACATCTCTTTTCTCCATAGGCAGCCAAGCTAGACCCATTCAAGCCCATTGAGGCCGCGTTTTGTTTCTAGTGCTGTCTTTAGATCACTTAATAGAAATTAAAAAGTTAGGTGCCGCCAGAAACGATATGTCGTTCACGAAAAAGTAAGACTTTAACCTCGGTAAAAGCCTAAGTTTTCATTTCGACTAATCTGATTGGACCCAAAATGGAAAACTCCGTAGAAATTTCATGCCAACCTAGAATTTTTAAAGTCGCCGTCCCATCAATGTCATGGCTTGTAAAAGCCTCTGACAGGACAGCATCCTCAGTCTCGATCCACGTCTGAGCTCCTTCCAACTCAAACCCATCCGACCAAGTTCTCCACTCATCATTTTCATTTTTCTCCACACGCGTCAGATCAAAGGCAGGGTCATTATCAGGGACTGCAAGCCCTCCCACGCCCCACTCCCAGCGGGTTTTAATCAGCGCTGAAGCGTCATGTTTCTTCCAAGTCGACGTCTCCACAATCTTGAATGCTTCGGGAGCAAACGTGAAATATTTTGCCAAAATTTACTCTTCTTCCTTAAAAAAGAATCGATCATGAACTGGATTAAATAGGGACCTTGTGTATTCCATAAATATGTCTTGTCCTCCTTTCGAGTTTCGCACCTCATTTCCATGAATATCAATCTTAACAAACTTTGAAGGAGGCAAGTCAAAATTAGAGTGCAAGAAATCGGCAGAAACCCCAATTGTCAGTTGCGCAAACCCCGCATTTATTCTCCCTTCGGCCGAAACTTCACTATCAAAAGAATGCATTGGTGCGCGAGCCTCTCTCGATTTCATATAAAGCCGAACCAGCAGTTCTCTCTCACTTAAAGCAAAACAACATGGGATAATTTGGTCCTCGAAAAAATTAAGTTTTATG
>CAJXEC010000019.1 GCA_913052165.1 uncultured Rhodospirillaceae bacterium | reverse complement strand
AGCGGTGCCCAGGCGCGAAAGGCTGGTTGGAGGAAAGCTAAAAGATGAAATTAAAAATCCTGACCCTTTCGTTTCTCCTGGTCGGATTATCGACGGGATGCACGGAGCCTCCAAAGGGTATAACTCCAATCAGTAAGTTTGATATTACTCGCTACCAGGGAAAATGGTATGAAATCATGCGCCTGGATCATCGTTTCGAGCGCGGACTAAGCAATGTCACTGCCACTTACACACTTCACAAAAATGGCACTATCGAGGTAGTTAACCGTGGCCTCGATCGCGAGAGCTGCGAATGGAAAGAGGCCAGAGGAACCGCAACATTTCTCAACCAAGAAACAACAGCGAGCCTCTCGGTAACCTTTTTTTGGCCTTTTTCGGGGGGCTATCATGTCATGGCACTTGATAAAAAAAATTACCAATATGCGCTCGTCTCGGGGCCCTCTCGGGACTATCTTTGGATCTTGGCAAGGAAATCTTCGCTGAAACCCAAAATTAAGAACAAGCTTATTTCTATTGCTCAACAAAATGGGTTTAGCACTGCAGAATTGATCCTGGTCAATCAGGCAAACCCTCCCTGTAATAAAAAGGCAAACTGATCATTTCTAACTTTCTCGTGCTGCAATGGCCAAAGATATAAGGCGAACCAAATGCATCATGGTAACGTACTGAGAATATGTTGCTAATAATTTCAACTTACATCTCCAGCTGAAAAAAAAGACATGCCGAGATCGGGATCCCTACCGTTAACTATTCCGAAAAGCGGGCTTTGGCTCGGCTATATGGGATTGTTACCATTTTTTGCTGGAGCGGTCTGGGTAATAACGCCGGGCCTCCCTTTAAAGGCCATCGCATTAAAAGCTTTAATCCTTTACGGGGCGGTTATTCTCTCTTTTTTAGGGGGAGTGCGATGGGGTTTGGCCATTGCAAAAATGAATGCAAATTTAGCTCGTCCTTTAATTTTTAGTGTCATTCCTTCCCTTCTGGGCTGGGTCGCAGCTCTCTTAGAGCCCAGGGCGGGATTACTTATCCTAGCACTCGCATTTACCTCTCTTTATGTTGCGGATTTGAAGCTTTCTTTGGCACCTGATTGGTACAAATCTCTGCGGCTTCCATTGACCGCAGGCGCAGTCATGGCTCTCCTTTTAGGGCTCATAAGTAATGAATAAATCAACCGCGGTTGTCTTGGGTGCAGGAGGTGGAATTGGTGGTGCACTCTGCGAAGAGTTATCCAAAAATTGGGGGTACGAGGAATTAGTAGCATATTCCCGGTCTCAACTCGACCTCGAAGACGAAGAGAGCATTCAAAAAAGCGCTTCCAAATTAAAGGAGCACTCAGTTCGTCTTGTTGTAAATGCGACAGGTCTTCTCCACAGCAAAGATCAAAAACCCGAGAAAAGCTTGAGGGAATTAAATACAACTTCCCTGACCAAATCTTTTGCGATAAACGCTATTGGTCCGGCCTTAGTACTTAAACATTTTATTCCGCTTCTTCCTCGAAAAGGTCGGTCTGCGATTGCCCACCTATCAGCGAGAGTTGGCAGCATCGGTGATAACCATCTTGGTGGCTGGTACGGTTATCGCGCGTCAAAAGCAGCGTTAAATCAATTAGTTCACACCGCAGCAATAGAGTTGGCACGGACTCACCCGGAGGCTATCTGCATCGCCTTGCACCCCGGAACAGTAAAAACGAAGCTCTCTTCCCCTTACGTTCAAGGTCGACAAAATCCAACGGATCCGTGTGACGCAGCAAAAAACTTATTGAACGTCATTGAAAGTTTAAAAACAACGGATAGCGGCGGTTTCTTTGATTGGCAGGGCAAGTCAGTGGAATGGTGAGCTGTGCCTAAGATTAAAAAAAAGAGAGATTTCCCTTCTAAGATTTGCCCTGTTTGCAAACTCGCTTTCCATTGGAGACGAAAGTGGTCGAGAGATTGGGATCAAGTCAAATATTGTTCCAAGCGCTGCCGCCTTCAAGACCGAAATCTTCAAACCTAATCCGATAAAAAATTGAAAATGTCCAAAGATGGCACTTTAATGATTTTGTTGTCTAGAGACGCTTTAGGGAGGTAAGTTAGAGGGATCGGCCTGCGATAGGCTAGACTTTAAAGTTAGAACACAATGGCCTATGGAGAGCGCCGAGCCGATGAATTCATTTGAACCGGGAAATAAAAAACGAAGCCCTGCTATTTTGGGCGAGCCCTTAATTGATCCAGCGAATTGGAACAAGGAAGATTTTCAGGATAATCAAAAATATTTATATAACTTGTCCTCTGCAGAGATAAATGAAATCATCGATGCATCCGATAAATTTGAAAAAACCGGAATTGAGTTAAAAAATTTAAGGAAAACTAGTTTTGATCTTCCCCATTTCGAAAAGACTCTAACGGACATAATACACGAAGAAGTCTTGAATGGACGTGGCTTCATTTTTATTAGGGGGTTGCCCGTTGAGGACCGTTCAGTGCTTCAAAACGCTATAACACAATGGGGCCTAGCATCTTACCTCGGGGTCATGTTACCCCAGAACAAACAGGGAAATTTGTTAGAGCATGTTAAAGACGCCGGCGGAGATATTAACACTCCAAATGGAAGGGGATACAACTCAGCGAATAAGTTAGGGTTCCACTCGGACTCTGCCGATGCCTTCTCTTTAATGTGTCTTTCCAATGGTAAATCAGGAGGTGAACACAGCATAGTGAGTTCGGTCACACTTTATAATTCCATTCTCGAGAGAAGACCGGACCTTGCTAAAGAACTTGAATTTAACTTCTACAGGTCTCGGAGGGGAGAGATACCTGACGGTGAGGTCCCCTATATACGTCAGCCTGTGTTCAGTGTAACCGATGGGTATTTTTCGGCCAGAGGTGCCTCCAGCACGATCAATCGTGCTCAGGATCTTCCCGAGGTCCCTAAACTCTCTGAAAAGCAATGGGAGGCGATTAATTTTTTCCAGCAATTATGCGGGGAATTAGCCCTAAAAATTGATTGGGAACCTGGTGATGTCTCATTTGTGCTAAACCATGTCTCTCTTCATGCGCGGACAGCTTACGAAGACTGGCCAGAACCAGACCGAAAACGCCATCTCCTTAGACTGTGGATAAACCTGGACCAAAAACGACCTGTCCATTCTTCAATCGCTAAAGACATGTCGGGGATAAAGCTACCCCTGGGCACCAAGGTATCGACCCCATTGGAAATGACTTTGGTTTGAAACAACAGTCTACGAAAATAGGCTCTGATTGATGTCACACCTCTATTTTTTGGTTTCGATCAAAAATCGCTCTAATTAAAATGAAGGCCGCTAATACGCACCGCGAGATGAGCTTCAAACTCTAAGTGGATCGCGACCTCTAATTAAATCAGAAGCCCGCTCTGCCATCGCAATAACTGGGGCATTAATATTACCACCCGGCATGTCTGGCATTACTGAAGCATCGACAACCCTAAGCGCCTCCAACCCTCTTACTCTTAGCTGAGTATCGACAACAGCCATTTCGTCGCCGTCCGCCCCCATTTTACAAGTTCCCAGGGGATGATGGACGGTCCAAGCGGTCCTACGAATGAACTTGTCGATCTCAGTCCTAGTTTTACAACCAGAACCCGGGTTTAGCTCTTTCCCACGGAATTTATCCAAGGGCTTTTGAGCAGCGACTTCTCGAACCATCTCAAAGCCTGTACGAAACGTCTCCCAATCTTCTGGTTCAGAGAGAAAGTTCTGGCAGATCGCCATTGGCACACTTGGGTCTGAAGACCTCAATTTCAATTGACCTCTGCTCTTTGGATGCAAAAGAACCGGCCTACACATAAAAGCATCATTGGGTTTTTTTCTAATTCCCGGGAACCAAGGTTGGCTCTCCGGCGGGACAAACCTGGTTAGAAATTGGATATCCGGCTGCGACAGGTTTTTGTCCGATTTTAAAAAAGCGAGAACAGGCCCCGGCATTTCAGTGGCAAATCCTGTGCCCAGAAAATAGGCTTCCAACATAGCCAACGCAATTCTGTCATAGCGAAGATAACCTACAAATGGCCCGTCCTCTCTCCTCTCATACTCAATTCCTACTGAGAGGTGATCTTGTAAATTTTGTCCAACGCCTGCCAAATCAACTTTCGTTTGAATACCGTTTTCAGATAAAGAAGCGGAGGGGCCAACCCCGGAAAGCATTAGGAGTTGAGGGGAATTAATGACACCTCCAGATAAAATAACTTCCCGGTTTGCGCCTACGGATAATAGACGCCCCCCCTTGGTATAATCCAGCCCAACTGCCTGCCCGTTTTCG
Organism: uncultured Rhodospirillaceae bacterium; assembly: GCA_913052165.1. Taxonomy (GTDB): domain Bacteria; phylum Pseudomonadota; class Alphaproteobacteria; order MPNO01; family UBA2964. The sequence continues at coordinate 25,936 of CAJXEC010000019.1, read as the reverse complement.
ATTTGGACACGTACAGCAAGTGAATTTCTTCGTACCGAGAGATTTTTTCGATCCATAGCTGGCTTCAAATAACCCACCGCCGCACTACAACGTCGACCATGCCCAACGGTTGACTGCATCATCGAAAAACCCTCGTTTTCCTCACCGTTGTAATCTTCGTTAAAGGGATAACCTGCAGCTTTTCCGGCGTCGAACCACGCATCTACCAGAGGATCAGGATATCGGTTTCGAGTGGTTGCAAGTGGCCCATCGCCACCCCTCAACGCAGACTGTCCACCTTGCCATGTTTCCTGACGTTTGAAATAAGGTAATAGGTCATGATAACCCCAACCATCACACCCTTCTCGAGCCCACCGATTGAAATCTTCAGGATGACATCGCACGTACGCCATAGCATTTATCGAGGAGCATCCGCCAATAACTTTGCCACGGGCGCACTCGATCTTTCTTTGGTCGAGATGTGGCTCAGGCTCCGTGAAATAGCCCCAGTCATGAAGCCGGTCAGATAATATCTTACCCCAGCCTAGAGGAACTTGGATCAAAGGATCCCAATCTCTGCCACCGGCCTCCAAAAGCAGCACAGTTGTCTTGCCGTCCTCGGTAAGCCTGTTCGCCAGTGTGCAGCCAGAGGATCCCGCCCCAACAATTATGTAATCAAAATTCTCTGTCGCCATCTCGGATGAAGGACAAGAGCCCGGCAAATTTAAAAGGCCGAGCTCTTCACTCTACCTTCCCTGATCAGCGTTGCTTATCGCTGGTTACTGCAAGTGTCTTTTTGAGTAACGCATACATATCTTTGGTAGTTTTGTCTTTACCTAAGAACTCATCTCCCAGAGGGGCTAAAGCAGAGGTTAGACGAGCTTGCTCCTGGGCTGACAATTTTATGACCTCTGCCCCATTCTTCTTCCAAAGAGCAACTGCTTTTTGATTAAAGCCCCAAGCCATATTTCCGGCCCACGGTTCAAGCTCACGCCCCACATCCATAACTAACTTTTGCAAGTTTTCAGGTAATTTAGACATCCAACGCTTACTTACCCAGAGCGCTGTGGGGATATGTCCAGACTCAATCTGAGTAATATATTTTGTGGTACTGAAAAACTTAAGCGCTCCCATAACTACCATCGAGCTCCGACACCCATCAATGGTTCTTCGCTGAAGTGCAGGCAAGACCTCGGAAAACGGCATTGGAACTCCCGTCATGCCCAAAGTAGATGCCAGTTTACTCTCCATTTTGGTTGCCAATACGCGTATTTTTAGGCCCTTCATGTCGCTAAGCTCTCTGATAGGCTTAACTGATGCAATTGAAGTCGCCCCATAATTAAAGATGGCCGCACCAACAACTCCCGCCTTTGAGGCTAGGTTTAAATACTTCGACCGAAATTCTTTCTCGGTGGCAGTATTGTGCGCATGCCAAAAGCTTTTAAAGAGACCTGGTGCATCTAAAACTTGAAAGCCCCGATTTATTCCTGAGAAAAAACCTGGAGGGGACATAAACCCGCCCTGGGCGCCAAGTTTCAAATTCTCAATCTGCCGTGGAATTTTTCCAAGCTGGGCAGCAGGAAATACCTTAACCTTAATTTGGCCCTTGCTCCGCTTCTCCAACTCCTCCGCATACTTCTTGGCGAATACGAATTGCGGATCGTTTATGGTTACCATGCCTATCCGCATCTCAAAAGCTGCATATGACGCGGATGCATAGAGCAAAGCGCTGAGAGCAACCGTCGCACCTATAAATTTTTTCATCTTAATTCTCCCTTTCGATACAACAAAACACTATCCTAAAATTCTCACAAGAGCCAATGAAAGCCCCGGCCAATAGCTAATTACGCCCAGAGCAAAAAGATTGATTAAAATAAAAGGTATGAGCCCAGGGTATAAGCTACCTAGTGGGACCCTAAACAAAGCTTGGGTGACAAAAATATTCAGACCGAAGGGAGGCGTGAACATTCCTATACTTACATTCACGGTCATTATGATACCAAAATGGACGGGATCTATTCCTGCCGCGATAACAACAGGTTTCAAAATGGGGGCCAAAACGAGGATGGCTGAGGCCGGATCTAGAACGCAACCAACCAAAAGCAATAAAACATTAATTATTAGTAGCACCATCCATGGCTCAAGAGCCAATTCGTTGATCCAACTCACCATGGCCTGAGGCACACCTGCGATAGTCAGTAGCCGTGAAAATAGAGTGGCCGCTCCAACAATCACTAGGACTTGTGCAGTGAGATATATCGAGTCCACCGTAACCTTCCAAAGGCTTTGTAAGGTTAAATCTTTGTAGATAAACAGAGACACGCCCATTGCATATAAACATGCAACACCGGCGGCCTCTGTTGGAGAAAAAATACCAGCATAAATCCCGCCTAAGATTATCACAGGGGTCCCCAAAGCCCAGCCGCCAGTCTTGGTCGCGCGCCCAAAACGCCTCAGCTCAAATTTCCCACCCTCTTTGATATTTTTTCTCTTGGCGTAAAAATAAATATACACGCCCATCACAAATGCAATAAACAACCCGGGTAAAATCCCGGCAATAAACAGATGTCTGACTGACTCCTCAGCCGCGGCGCCATAGAGTATCATAGCAATAGAGGGCGGAATGATGCCTGCAATGGCACCAGCGCTCGCAAGGAGCCCTCCAGAGAATTTTTCGGTATAGCCCCGTTCCTTAAGCGACCGGAACATCATCCCACCGATAGCTGCCACAGTAGCCGGGCTTGAACCAGAAATCGCTCCAAATACAGTGCAAGCTCCAACAGTCGTCAAAGCAAGTGATCCCCGTATCGCACCTAAAATGGACAAAACCCACTCAACCAAACGCTTTGAAATACCACCCTGAGCCATGATGGCACCCGCATAGATAAAAAACGGCACAGCTATCAACTTATAATTGTCCACACTACCGAATAGTTCGGTTTGGATCATAGCAATGGGTAGATCCATAATAAGCACAATTGCTATAACCGAGGACACCATGAGGATCACAAAAATAGGAAATCCCAGTAACAACAACAAGATCGGCAACACTGCCATGGTCCAGATCATTCACGATCTCCGTTTTGACTTTCAATAGACGAAGATAGATCCGATTTGCTATCACCAGCGAGATAGGTCTTAATACGGAACAAAATGATAAAAATAATAATAACAAACGCGATCGGCACTACAGTATGAACCAAATTCATGGGTAATTCCGCGACCTGGCTGCTATGAGTGAATTCAGGTATCGCCAAAAAACTCTGGTAAACAATGACAGCTCCAACGCCCAAAAACGCTAGCGCAGCGAGTCCGTTTACAAAAATCCCTGCTAATCCTTTCAACCCTCGGCTTAGCAAATCCATTCGAAGGTGACCCGCCTCCCAGGTCACTAGAACAGCACCCAAATAAACCATCCACACAAGAACATACCCAAGTATTTCCTCGGCCCATATTATTGGTGTAAGGAGCAAATACCTGCCAACTGCATTAGCCACAATGAGGAAGACACTTCCTATTAATACTGCGCCAAGAAGCGCACGAATCATCTTAAGAACAATGTTACTTAAACTTTGCAACGTTCATCGTCTCTGCCGGCATTTTGTAATTGACCATAAAGTCCAAATGCTGACTAGGAAGGGATCATGTGTCAACCGCTACGTCTTTCATCTTCCCGCCAGTTAAAATCTTATTCTGCTCCAAAGATCTAACAAGCTGCCGGTCCGGTCAACTCAAAGTAACTCTTCTTAACGATGGTATGCTTCTTCTTCCCTAGCCTAGTTAATTTACTTATTTGAGACATTTCCCTGTTTTTTTTGAGGGGAGCGCTGCCCTGCAAAAATTAGTATTTTGCTTTAGTGTGCTATCCAAACTCGCCCCTGTAAAATTTCCTTCGGTAAAATCTGAATTCTTCAAATTAGCGCCGACCAAACTGGCGCCTTCAAAATTAACGCCCCTCCCCCGGGCATTCAATAGGCGTGCATAATCCAATTTTGCTCCAGAAAAGTCCGCATCCTCGATATTCGCACCTGCCAGATTGGCCATGCGCAAATCCGCATTTTTAAAGTCTGTATTTCGCAAGTCCGCTCCCGAGAAATTAACCTTTTGACATTTACAATTAGTAAAAACGGCCCGGCGCACGTTAGTGTTTTTTAAATTTCCTCTTTTTAAAAAAGCAGAAATTAACTTAGCCTTTACAAGGGTAGCTCCACTCAGGTCTGAGTCAGTCAGCTCCGCCCCCTCAAGATAAGCCCCGGTAAAATTGGAAAATCTTGCGTCAACACCTCTTAGTGTCGCGGCGAAAAGGTTACTGTTGGTCAAATCTGCTTTATCCAAATTAGCCGAGCTAAGATCGCTTCTCACAAATTTTGAAAAGACCAAATTGGCGCTCTCAAACTCTGAATTATTGAGATTGGCACGAGAAAAATCTGCTCCAAATAAATATGCCCCTTTTAACACTGAGCTTGTGAGGTCCATGCCCCGATAATCTTTATACCTTAAATCACAAAGTTCACATTTTAATTCACCAGCGAAACCAACCGGTCCTAGAACTAATAGCGAAAATAATAACGCGGCAAATGAAATCCGAGACATTAGGGGCCTTTTAGTTGTCAAAAATAAAGAAATTCAAGAGCTTTTTTAAGGCGGGCTTTGTGCGTGGTTTGGGCTTCCCACTTTTCTAAAGAAACATCACCTGTTCTAAATTCTCTATACAATTTATTACCCTGTAGGTGTTTAAATGCTGAAGCCCAATTCGGGTATGGTTTAAACCAGTCCGTGTACCGCGCTTGCAATTCTGTGACTTCAGGGCTCGCCGGCTGCTCTATGTTATAGGAATCCCTGCGGCCTTCGGTGCTCGAGATGCTAACCCCATCCTCTATCGTTTTATAATTATCATTCATACCAGCTGCCGTAGGGGTCACTGGGCGGTATGTATATTCTGGAAAACGTGGGGTGATAAGAAGTATTACTGACTTATTATAATCTCTCGTTTTTTTAGATGAGAAAAAATACTGAAGGAGGGGCACATCTTGGAAAAATGGAACGCCATCACGAATATTCTCAGTCTGTTTCTCCGAAAGCCCACTGAGTATGAGAGTATCCCCTTTTCTGAGATCCACTGTTGCATTTACTCTAGTCTTCGTTGTGCGCAACTGGAAATTAAAAGTCACGTTGCTGCTTGGCGTTTGAAGGAAGGTTCTCTCAACCTCTAAGTTCAACCTTACCATTTGATCTGAAACCAGGTCGGGCTTTACTTTTAGCGAAACACCAATGTCCTGCTCAACCTCAGTTGCTCCCTGTTGTGCTGTTGTGGATACCGATGATGCCTTGATGTTTTCTCCTGAGAAAAATTCAGAGGTTTCACCCTCCCTCGCCACAATTGTAGGTCTCGCGAGAACATCATTTCGGTCAGTTCCTGAATTTGCGATATTCAAACTATACGTGATGGCTGGAATTGTGAGAGCTCTGACTATTGCTCGAGTATCCGTGCTGCTAGTAGGGTCCTTAAAATCTTCACTTATGCTCCTGGTGTAAGACAATCCGGCTGAGTCCACGGAGCCAAATGTCAGCTGTAAATTTTTAAGCAAATTAATGCCACTCGCAGTCTTTATGTCTTCCACTGAACTAATGATTACGACGTCAACGATAATCATTTTTTTCTCATTCGGCAGCCTTTTAACTTGAGCTTCCACTTCGTTCGTATCGCTCTGTTCTCTCTCTGCTTCAGCGCCCGACCCAATTTGATCCGGGCCAGACGCATTTTCTGAAGCGTCCGCTCCATCGGGGCTGGATCCAAATGCTTGCGCCGACCTCAAAGTGGCTGTGTGCCTTTTTGATTTGACATCAGATCGATCAAGAGACTTCTCTGGTGTTCTAAGCTTCACATATCGATGAAAAGCTTTCCAATCCTCTAATCGTATCTTAAGTGCTTTACTCGCACTAGTTTCCCCCATTTTGGCAAACCAATATTTGCTTTCCTGAGTGTCATTCACCGCTGCGTAAACTATAGCCGAGAGCTTTTGAGTGCGAAGATGATTGGGTTGCAACTCTCCTAACCTCAACGCAGCAGCAGCGGCCGTTTTCGGATCCGCACTGTAGTAACTAGCAACCGCCAGGTTATATGCAACATCAGCATCCGAGGGCCTTGAGAGAATTAGCTGAGAAAATATTCGTTTCGCTTCAAAAAATTTTCGCTGATCCAAATATAGCTGACCCAGATAAAACTTAGAAATCCAGTTCGTCGGGTCCAAGCTCAGTGACACTCGGTAGCCTGCTTCGGCAAGTGCAAACATATTCGAGTCTTCACTCTTGGCGATAAGGTGGTATGTGTGAGAGTTGAAAAACTGAAGCCCGCTGCTCCGCGGGTTCAATCTCAGGGCCGTGTTAAATGACTTGCTCGCCTGACGGAACTCCCCCTCATCCAGGAGGTCTAAGCCCTTTGATGCATGTTGGAGTGGTTTTGATTGATCGACTCTTTCGGCGCTGGACTCTAAATTCTCATGAACAAACTGCTGATCTACACAGCCAGAAAGTATAATTAAAAGACAACTGTAACTGGCTATAAAAAAGACTTTATATTTAGTCATCTTAGCTTTCCCTTTACTTCACTCAAAGCAGCAGTAACTCCTGGATGAAGAGGAATGTTGATGCCCTCGGAAAAAAGACTTCGTTTTGAGAGACCTTTTAGCGAAGGATGTGAATTTCTAAACTCGTCTAAATTATATATGATAACATTTGCTAACGTCTTTATTGGCTCGACCGGTTGTCTGATTGTTGTAATCAAAACAACTTTAATACCCACGGTCTTCGCCACGCCTTTATTTGCAGGATTAAGAGCCTTTGGAATTTCCGTTTCAAAGAAGAATGGGCCTAGTTTTTTCAAACCAGAGATGACCTGTGGCGAGACCGCTATAAACATGGCACCACAAGTTTTTATCAGGCCGGTGTAAAACTTATTTGGCAGACCGATCGATTCTATCAGGATATCAACATCCTCCTGACAAAAAGGAGTACCCTGCTGGGATGTAGAGTACTCAGTAACTGCAGAGAAAATTCGATTATTCCAATTCATAATTGAGAAAATCTTTTGGGCAATGTCTCTTTTCCCTGAACCCTTATTGCCGATATTTATCGATCGGCCTTTAAAGTCAGAAAAATTAGATATTCCGTTCCCCGTTTTTACGGTAACCAGCAAAGGTTGAGTATATAAATTTAAAACAGTCCTAAGTTGCTTATGATTTTCTAACCCTTTGAACCGCCCCCGTCCCTTAAAAGCATAATAAGACAAATCAGATCGGGTAATTGCTAAATCTAATTCTTCTGTCATCAAAGCGTGAATGTTGTATACTGAGCCTCCGGTAACATACTCCAAACACCTCAGCCGGTGGGCATCACTATACTTGTTGATTTGTTGACAAAATGCTCTACCGACAGGGAAATATGTGCCTTTGCTCGAGGCCGTTCCAAGCGCAAAAAATTTCCCAGCATGACCCTGAGCAGCGCCTCCACAGACCAGTAGGGTAAATAGGCTAATACGGATTAATTTTGTCATGCACCATTCTAACGGATGATTTCAGATATTTTAAGAAGACTTATCGGGGGATACAGGTCTAATGCTTTGGCCGTGGTTAAATTAATTAAGACAGAATATCTATCTAACTTTTTGATAGGAAGGTCGCCCGGGATTTTTTTTCTAAAAATGATATTTTGCGCCTGCATAGCTGCCAGGCGACCTATACTTGAATATTTTGCAGCGACCCCGAGTAATCCTCTGGCCTTTCTAACCAGCACCTCACTGCCCGCCGCCAATGGCAGTTTATGTTTGAGGGCCGCTGATGTTACTCGCTCCCTATATTTTGTGAGAAACGAGCTTGAACCAACATATAAGAATTCAGGATTTTTTAGAGCGATCCGCTTGATTGCAGAGTCTATGTCGTCAATCCGTGGACTTCCATCCCTATCATTCTTTACTCTTTCAACAAAAAACAAGACCCCTTCAACTTCAGCAGCCTTTCGCATCGCTTCAGCACTAAGTTTCGCATTAAGCTCGTTATCATTGTAAACCATTCCAATAGATTTTATCGGCTTGTAGCTTCTGATTGTTTGGAGCTGAGTCTCTGCCGGCGCTCTATTTAAAGTACCAGTCACATTAACCCTTCCAGACCATCGATTATTTTTTGAGATTCCGGCCCCAACTGGATCAGCTACAATCATAAATACAGCTGGGATCTTGGTTATGTGTTTCTTGGGATCCGCGCTATCCCATTTCCCCAAAAGCCTCTTGGAAACCGAGGTCCCCCATGTCACCAATAGATCGGGTTGAAGTATCTTTATTTCGTCCACGAAGCCTTCTAGCTTGCTTTTGTTCCGTCCCGCATCCCGTATAATGAAATTACATTTCTGACCCCGCTTATCAAAAAAATCGATAAAACTTTTGCAAGCCTCCTCGCACCCCCTCCAAACCGCCATGTAAATTGTCTTCTTTGGGTCATCCTTACTTAGGGCATTAATTGGACTCCAAACAAAAACAGTGACTAATAAAATAACGATCACTTTAGTCATGACTAACGGTTGAAGCATTTAAATTTGACCTGGCAAAATAACACAGCATAGCGACGGCTGAACCGGATATTAAGCAACCAATCACCAAAATTGCATTCGAGAAACCAAAGAAAGCGACCAATGCTCCGGCCAACAGAGGACCGATCACACTTCCAATTCTCTCAAGTGTTCTGAGCAAACCCAAGATTGCTGTGCGACCTTGCTCCGGCATTTCCGTTTCAGCAATTTCCATTATGAAATTTATTTGCGGTGCCTTCATGAAGGCATGCGCAACACCCATTAGAAAGATCATTAATATGACCGCCAAAACCGTTTGGTCCTGATGGAATATGATGAGGCCTATTCCGGAGAAAAAACACCCAAAAACTAGAACTTTAAACGTTCGCGCTCCGTGGCCTGCTACCCAAGCAGATAGAGGTCCAAGAGAAATCACCAAAATAGGATAGATCATCATAACCCTTGCAGTCTCAGCGGCTGATGAACCAAGGCTAAATAAGTACAGAGGAATAATAAAATATATGAAACCCGTCAGTATTATCTTAGCTGGAATTGCGGACATTAAAATAGTGACTAAAAATTTGGTATTGGACAGGATCTTAAGGAAACTTGTTTTCTCATGAACAGCATCTTCTCTGGATTTCATATCCTCTGAGATAAAAAAGCTATACGCAATGAAACCCGCAATTAATGTCAAACCTGCCGATAATGCGAAGATATTTTGGTATCCTATTCGCTCGACTAATATGCCTCCAATTGCTATTCCTGCCATCGATGCACTCATTAATATCCCTACGAAAGCTGCCATTCCGGAGGCTCTCTCTCTCGACTCAGAAATCCCAGCAATGTAACCCTGACAACAAATAACAATCATCGCGTAACCGAAACCGGTTAGCCCCCTGCCAAAAACGATCCAGATAACGTCGGTTGCAAAACCGCAGAACAGGTGACCTGAAAACGCCGGAATTAAACCAAACAAGTATATTTTTTTACTTCCATACATGTCTGACCAACGGCCAGCCAAGGGGGTAAAAATAGCAATCATCGCCATAAAGGCCATGATGGGGAGCCCGAGAAGCACATCAAGAGGCAAAAAAGTCAAACCTGTTCCAACCTCCTTTACAAAAACCGGCATAAATGATTTCTGAAGCTCATCCGCAAATACAAAAATAAATAGAGGTATCCTTACGTCTGCCACTGACCTTTGCTGGAGGGATTCAACCGAGCCAGAATTTGCATTTTGAACGCCACCTTTATCCGGATGTTCCCGCCGAGCACGTTCGTTGACTGCTTTTGCGATGACCCTGCTGCTAGAGGCTATTGCGTCTTTTCCGCGGAGCCGGAGCACTTTGCTGAAATTACCTGCCTGATATCGAAGCAAAATCAATCTAAATCGACCGAGTGGGTTTGTGATGTTAAATGCAACCAATGACAGGGTTATCTCAATACATAAAATAAACCCGACAAAAAGGAGAACTCCAATATCGAAGAGGATGTTCTCCATGCTTTTTTGCGTAAATTTTTGATCTATCCAAAGTTGAAGCTGAAAATTCTCTGCACCAGAAATTTTGAAACTTAGATCAAAATCTCTCTCTGGTTTTTCTGAGGCGAACAGGTCATTGGCATTTCTTTGGAGAACTACATGCTCAATTTCAGGATGTTGTGCCGAAACATTTTGTAGATATTTTTGTAGATCAGGAACTTTACTGAATGGGATCCCATTCGTCGCCACAAGTGATAAATCATCTGCGACTTGCTCACCCACCAGCGCAACTTTTTTTGTGATGAGCGGACTTAACTTTTCCTCAAAAATGCCTAGTGTTTTCCAAGAAACTGCCAGTGTTGCGATCACTACTACAAGCATAATGATCCCGAAGAGTTCTCGTTTAAGTTTCGGGAGCTCTGAAGTAGCAGCCTGGAGAGGATCCTTCATCGCACCTTATCCCCAGCAGCGATCTCATCCGCTAGTAAAGCATCTCGGATTTCATTGATAGTTTTCCCGTATTCGGAACATTGAGACACGCTGCCATCAACAAAACAGCTATTAGTCTCAGCTCGGATTTGATTATATGCTGACTGGATAGGCCTAAATATGAGGAAGATGATGAGACCTAGAATTAATACGCTAGGGCCTAGCACGGATAAACAGACAACTAACAATTGCATTTTTATCGCACTATTTTCTGCCTGAACAGCTACCCTATCATAGACAAATACAACAAATATTTTCGTTCCAACAACATCAGTAAACAGATAACGACCAAATCCCACATTTTTCTCTGATAACAAGGTCCAAGTGGCACCAGCTTTAGACTTCAATAAAGAATTGGTTACTAAATCTTTTGCAACTGAGGGATTTGTTTTTTTCCTTTCAAATCTAGAGATAATCCTGCTGCGGTTGTTAAAGATTAGGATCGTCTCTAACCTATTTTCTTTATTGGCTATTCGTTCTAAAGCGTCATCGAATTGTTCAAGATTTTTAAGCTTCAAACCCAGCGTTTCTGCTTTAACAGCTGCTTGTTTTAGATCCGCTGAAAAGGCCGCTGCTTGGGATGATGTGTAGTCTTCTACAAGGTTTAAATACTTAAAATAGGAGAGAAATACCAGCACACCCAAGATAAACATCACCATAAGATTTATGAATAAAATTATCTTGGTAGTAATCTTCATGCTGACAACTATTAAAGGTTAACTTGAGAGCGGTAAAGTAACCCAGAAACCAAAAGATCCATAGACCTACGCGGCAGTCTGATTGCTCATCTCCTCGCGACAAGAAGTTAAAAATACCTGCTGATACTCAGGGTAGAGATAAGTATCTGCAGCTTAGTGGCTTAAGTGGCCCGAATGAGCCGTATTTGACGAAATAATGGCAGAGCAAATTTGCTCCAGCCCCCTTGATCTTTTTAGCACTTTTAGATGCCATCCTAATCCCTTTTCGGTGAGCCCTTGCAAACCGCTCTTGATTATTGGTTTTATTAAATAGTTAAAACAATTCGTTTTTTCCAGTTAGTGCCACTTGCACGAGCATCCCGGGAATGATTCTTGGAATTTCATTACTTTTGGCAAACTTGGTTGATCTGCACTCAATCCAAATGTTGTAGAGCACTCCACCATTCTCCGAGGGCGTTATATTCTGGACAATAGTCGGACATAGCCCGCCAAGATGCCATATTTTTTTAAGTCGTAAGAGAGCCCGCTTACTTGGGCCAATTAGCCAATCTCTATATTGTTTATATTTTTAGGAGCGAAATTACCTCTCACCAAAATCTTTAAACGAGGGCTAAGTGAACTCCATTAAGTCCTCGGCCACAATGACTTCCCCGTTAAAATATTTTTTTACCTCTTCTGCCCACGGTCCGTAATCTTGCGATTGATACCTTCTGGTAAGGTGGGATAAAACAACTGTTTTTACCTTAGCTTCTGTCGCGAGTTTCCCAATATTTTCAAGCCCCATGTGCCCCTGTGTTGCCTGACGCATGATGCCCTCTTTCTCGTCATCGGTCATTTTTTGCCAGGTTCCGTCACCTATCATTCGGTTTTTGCGTTCATCGCAGGACGACGTCTCAGTGATTAATATATCAACCCCATCAAGCAATTTTGTCACAGATTTGCTCCGACCAGTATCCCCGGTGAAGCCAATAACATGATCTGAAGTTTCAATTCGATAGGAATAGGATTTGTACCGATCCGCATTAACCCCGCTGTGAAAGCTGAAATGTGTATTTTCAGTGGAAAAAACAATTATATTCTTATCATCAAAAACTTTTCCAGTACCCACATCATGTCCAAAAAAAACTTTATCAAGTGGAATACTCCGTCCACCATCTGCGATACGAATGTCGGCGCTAATACCGCAATATTGAACCGCTGCGTCCACTAGCTCTCTTGTTCTTGGTGGGCCATAAACATCGATTGGGTCTGTCCTTTGGCGATCCCAAGCCAGCGATAACAGTGTGGCAAGCCCAGTCGTGTGATCATCGTGATGATGGGTTAGAAATATTTTCCCGACGTCTCGCACATCCACGCCCGCTCTCGCCAAACGCCTTGCAACCCCATCCCCCGCATCAATTACATAGTAAGTATTATTTACTGTTAGCAGGTGAGAAGTTTGCGCTCTTCCTGGCGTAAGTGATGGTCCCGCCGAGGTTCCAAGTGTTATTAAAGAAAAATCCTTATTCATATCTTTACCTCATTTCAAACTTCTAGGGCGCCCCATCACCTCGAGCTGTAATAAAGTCTGTTTCTTAGTCGCAAGAGCCATTTCCAAGTCTTTGGTGTGAACCTGAAATGATACCATGCGTGAAGGGCCATGACGTCTTTATGCTCTGATTGCACTCACCGGGGCTGTCAGACTACTATGACTTGGTTTACGTTATAATGCAGTTTTAAAAGAACGGTGAGAGAAATTTGCAAGCAAATGACGACGATATTCTCTATTAATGAGGCGTTTGCACTCGTTATTCGCTCATTCAACACCGCTCAAGGAAAGGGTAATCTGAGGAGATACTGGGCTAAGCACGAAACAGAAATATCCAGCGTTAAAAGGGTTAGAAGAAGAGACTGTGAAGTAATGATAGACTATTCGAACGACGGCTTAACGTGCTCTAGTCCCGTTGCAATAAAATTTTCGACCGACACTCACACCGACAGGAAATGCAGATGCTGAAAGAGGCTCTGAACAAGCTAATAACACAAGTTGGCTCTGGTACAGGGTGCGGAAACTTGATGCGCCACTATTGGCAGCCGGCGGCGCTAACCGAGGAATTGCCCGAAGACCGTCCAGTAAAGGGGGTGACGCTAATGGGTGAAAATCTGGTTCTCTACCGCGGCTCCGATAACGAATACGGGCTGATTGGTCGCGCCTGCCCCCACAGGGGTGCAGATTTATGTTATGGACGGCTGGAAGACGGTGGCCTGCGCTGCGCTTTTCACGGCTGGTTATTTGATCAGACGGGTAAATGTATCGAACAACCAGCAGAACCTGCAGGCAGCAATTTTTACAAAAAGATCAAACATACAGCGTATCCTTGTTTGGAACGTAACGGAATTATTTTTACCTACATGGGCACCGGAACACCACCGGCACTGCCCGCATTCGATTGTTTTGAGGCACCGAAAGAATATACATTCGCCTTCAAAGGTTATGTCGACTGCAACTGGTTGCAACTAAATGAAGTTGGTATTGACCCCTCTCATGCTTCTTTTCTACATCGTTTTTTTGAAGACGAAACCGATGAAAAGAGCTACGGTCGACAGTTTCGCTTCTCGACCGAAGAAAACGGCATGGCAATAACCAAAGTGTTACGCGAGTACGATTGCCCCGAAATTGAGATTGAAAATACTGAAACGGGCATACGACTCTTTGCGCTGCGCCGCCTAAGTGACGAAAAAATTCATGTTCGAGTTACTAACCAGATTTTGCCGAACGCGATCATTATCCCGATAAGCAACGAAATGATGCTGACGCAGTGGCACGTGCCTATCAATGATACGACAAGCTGGTGGTACGCGATCTTTACTAGCTTTAGCGAGAGAGTTGACAAAGAAAAAATGCGCGATGACCGCCTAAAGCTCTATACACTACCCGACTACCGGCCGCGCAGGAATCAAAAAAATAATTACGGCTACGATGCGGAAGAACAGAAGAACCGAACCTACACAGGCATGGGCGATGACATCAACGTTCACGACCAATGGGCTGTGGAGTCTCTTGGAAAAATCCAAGACCGCACAAAAGAACACCTTGGCACAACGGACAAAGCAATTATAGCCAATCGAAAACTCATGCTCCAAGCTATCAAAGCGCTGGAGAATAACGCAGAGCAGGAATTCATACTGCGACCTGATGACCCTGCTAAATGCCGTGGGCCAGTTGCGATTGATACGATTGTGCCCGCAAATACCTGGCGCAATTCATGGAAGATAACTGCGATCGAGCGTCGATCTAAGTCAAAATGGGCTAAGCACCCTTGGCCATCGGGGACGTAACTTGAGAAAACGCAGCGATACAATGGGTCGAACCGACTTTGTTTCTGCAAATAACCTTTGGTGTCAAAAAGATTTCACTGAGGCAGAGAGGGTAGTCAAGCTCGTTAAAGATAGTGGTCTCGAAGTCATCCGTCTCTCGTATCCAGACCAGCACGGCATGTTGCGTGGAAAAACCATAATGGCAAGCGAAATTGAACAAGCCTTGCGCAATGGTTGCGCCTTGACAACCACTCTCCTTGCAAAGGACACGTCGCACACGACAGTTTTTCCTGTGTTTAGTCCGGGCGGTGGTTTCGGCATTCCAGAAATGGAAAACGCGGGTGATTTTATCGCCGTCCCAGTGCCTAACACGTTTCGGCTGTTACCATGGGCGCCGGGCACAGGCTGGATTTTATGTGATGGCTACTTGGCCAATGGGGAGCCCGTGCCATTCTCGACACGGCAGATATTGAAAAACGCACTCTCTTCGCTTGAGGACAGTGGACTCGACTATATAGCGGGGATTGAAGTCGAGTGTCATGTCTATCGGTTAGAGGACCCTATGCTCCAGCCGGAAAATGCAGGACAGCCGGCACACCCACCACGGGTGAGTTTGATTGCGCGAGGATATAACTATCTCACAGAACTTAGGATGGACGAACTAGACCCGGTATTTGAGATTGTAAGGCGCGAGCTGCTGGCTCTTCGATTGCCCCTCAGAACCATGGAGACA
The DNA here is from genome assembly GCA_913052165.1 of uncultured Rhodospirillaceae bacterium. GTDB lineage: Bacteria > Pseudomonadota > Alphaproteobacteria > MPNO01 > UBA2964. Next base: position 10,698 of record CAJXEC010000019.1, on the reverse strand, counting down.
GAATTTGGCCCAAGCCAGTTTGAGTTCACATTTGCTCCGGCACCCGGTTTAGAAGCTGCCGATAATATGGTCCTATTCCGAAATGCAGTTAAACAAATATGCCGACGGAATGGATATCATGCGACCTTTATGTGCCGACCGGGGCTTCCTAACGCGTTCGCTAGCGGATGGCATCTTCATCAATCTCTGGAGCATAGATCGGATGGCGCTAATGCTCTCGCTCCGAACAGATCGGAAAAACTCTTATCCTCTATCGGCATGTCATTTGCCGCAGGCATACTTCAAAATGCCCCAGGCGCAATGGTATTCACCACACCTACGGTAAATGGATATAAACGCTATAAGCCAAACTCCTTGGCGCCGGACCGAATAGTATGGGGACGCGACAATAAGGGAGCAATGTTGCGCGTCGTCAGCGCCGGACCTGGTGATCCTGCCACTCGCATAGAAAATAGGGTCGGCGAGCCTGCGGCTAACCCATATCTGTATATCGCGTCTCAAGTTCTCAGTGGCTTACATGGCCTGACCAATGAACTTGTCCCACCCGCCATTACGGACGATCCGTATGCAAGCAGCGCTGAGCACTTGCCGACTAACTTGATAGACGCCGTTAACGCGCTGGACAAAAGCACGATGTTTCGCAAGGCCTTAGGAAACAGGTTTGTAGACTATTTTTTAACCATTAAACGGGCGGAGATAGCGAGATACCTATCAACAGTCAGCGATTGGGAGCATCGAGAGTATTTTGAGCTTTTCTGAAAAAAACCTCGGTGCAATTTGCACTGATGCTTTGAGCGCATTCTGTCTTAGATATTCGTCAAGTATCTATTCTTGACAGTCTAATCAAATCTCGTTTCAAAACGAATGGTTTGTTCTGTCTGCTACTCTACAAATGAAACTTTAGAAAATTAGCAAACTATATGAAATTATTTAGGCAGTAACTGGCACAATACGGCCGCTGAACACTGAGTTGGAGCCTGCTTTCTCTCTCTGAAAATAATTATCTGTAATCGCTTGTTGAATTTCACAAGAGCACTTCCCACAAGACGGTTTTGTGCCGAAGTGGGTGTGCACATCAACCCAATGTGTCGCTCCCGCTTTGACAGCAACAGCGACTTGTTTTTCGTTAATACCTCTACAATTACATACCAACATTTTTTTGCTCAACTTAACTACCGAACGAGTATCATTCTTATTAAGAATGATTGTCAATAGCATTCTTAATAAGAATGATTGTCAATAGCATTCTCATCGAGTTTTTTTTGCGAATGACTATCATTAACCTATTGATTTTTCGTAATTACTTGCATTTCATCACTTTCCGACCCAATTTAAATTTTACATTTTAAATGGAGCGGATGATGCAGGGCGACACCAAAGTTATTGAACATCTAAACATTATACTTAAAAACGAGCTTACGGCGATTAACCAATACTTTCTCCATGCTAGGATGCTTAAGGATTGGGGTTATCTGCGGCTTGCTGATAAAGTGTATAAAGAGTCGATTGGTGAAATGAAGCACGCCGATTATTTGGTAGAGCGTATTCTCATGATCGACGGGCTTCCAAATTTGCAAGACATGGGTAAACTCAAGATTGGTGAAAATGTTCCTGAGATGCTGGACGCAGATCTGGGCTCGGAAAAAAATAATCAATCTTGTTTAAAAGAGGCTATAGTAGTTTGCGAAAGCGCTCGTGATTTCCTATCGCGGGATGTGTTAGAGAATATTTTGGACGATACGGAAGAACATATCGACTGGATTGAAACCCAACAAAATTTGATAGAGGGCACCGGGATACAAAACTACCTTCAAGAGCAGATGTTCGACAGCGGCGAAAGTGAATAAACTACAGTTCATAGCTACAAAAGAAAAAATGAGACGTCAGAATAGCCTATTTTGCTCGCGCACCAAAAACGAGAACCCAATAATGGGAGTGACCCAGTTTTCTATCGTTTTTTAATGGTTTGGAATAACCGATACCGACGTCGTTGAATTCGCCGCTAAGTAGATTATCACGATGATCTTGGCTGTTCATCCAAGCCTTCACCATACATTTAGGTGATGAGAGCCCAGCACCAATATTTTCCGCGATTACTCGCCAAGGATAACCTTCTTCAGCGACACGCTCCACAACCCTACGTCCATCAGGAGATAGATGGTCGAAAAAAAAAATTTCTGACATATTTTTTGCGTGTTTTTGAGCTGCGGCTGTCAGCCGATTGTCCAGGCGCAAAGGTGGTTTGCCGCTAAGCTCTCGCTGGAGGTTCACCTCTTGAAGCAATTCAGCGATTAAAGTTTGTCTCTCGGTACCCCCAGACGCAATTACCGGTCCAAGCAATATGATTGCGAGAAATGCCAGGGCAGCAATGGGCAGTTTAGTCTGCACCTCCAGCCTTTCGCGCTTTTTTCCTATACCCAAGATACCAACTAATCGCTCCCTTGTTCCGAGCTATTGTGTTTACTAGGTGAAGGCGCATATCTAAAGGCATACCGTTAATTAATCTTTTGCGAGTCCAAAAGGCCCTCCAACATGCGCCTTGCTCGAAGCACCCCCGCGTCTGCATTTATATCGATAATGGGTTTGTCGATCCTCGCTGTATTTATTCTCTCCTGCTGAGCTTCAATAATTTCGACATCTTCATAAAACGCAGTCTTTGTTGCTTGCGCTAATGTTTGCGTGAGAACTCGGTCGTCGAGCCGAAAATCACGGGCATGATGCCAAAAATAATGTGAACTTTTCTCGGTTTCAGGGGTCACACTGTGATTCGAAAACATAGTGACGCCATTAGACCTATCACCGTCCATCGCACCGGTGCCAGCATCTGCGCACCCAACATCAATCACAAAGTGGCTTGGCGGTCGATATGTAATCATTTGCCATCGATCAACTTGGTTTTTAAAGTCACGTACTTTCTGAAACATTGGAGGAGCGGGTTCATTAAAAATCCAGCGATCCACGTGAACAGTTTCATCCCCTTGGGTAACTTTAACTGGAAAATTAGTTACTCCGTCGGTGCCAAGCGTTGATCTATGAACGAAGGCAACATGGGAGAGATCCAAAAGGTTATCTACAAACAATCTCCAGCTGCCCTTAACGTAGAAATAGTCACCAACAGAAACCCAGTTTGGATCGTCATTCCAATGAAAATCAGGAATCATATTTGGATCGGCCTTTTGTGGGTCCCCCATCCACACCCAAATCCAGCGGAATTTTTCTACTACAGGCCATTTTCGTACTTGGGCACTAGGAGGTATTTTCGACTGGCCGGGGACCCTAGTACAGTTCCCGTTCTTATCGTAAACGAGGCCGTGGTACGGACATTCAATGTGGCCACTGATAATCCTACCCTTTGAAAGGGGCATAAACCGATGCGCACAGCTATCTTCAAGCGCAGCTACTGTATTGTCTTCGGTACGAAAAAAAACGATCGGTTCATCGAGAATGGTTCGTCCTAAAGGACCTTTATCTAACTCATGGGCCCACGCAGCAACATACCAACGATCAACGAGGTATTTTTCGGAATTTGTCATATCAACGACCTTTGTATTTATTACCCGCACATTCTCGCGCAAGCTTTTGTGCTTCTAAAATTCATAATTGGATTGTTTGACTGCAGCAGTAGTATTAGAACCTGCGGCTTTCAAACTATAAGCCCGATTTGATTATGATAAAAATACAACAAAACCAATAACGAGCCAACGTAGGTCAAAAATCTTGTTTCCGATGGAAACCCCAAAAACCAAGAAAAGACATGGTGAAAAGGAGTCTTTTCCTGCGTTCCGCGGTATGACCTGACATTGAATGCAGTAAAGTTTAATGTTACGTTATAACATAACATTAAACTTTATGCCCCAAAGATTTACAAAGGCCGCATGCTCAATTCTAAATTAAAGGAAAAATTCGGATCTTATCGGCGATATAATTCCGAGGAGTTCTCGAATGAGGAGCCACGCCAAAGTGATCTGGTCCGTTGGACTGGGTCCTTCGAACAATTGATCAATATTAACAATAAAAATAATAGTCTGCTTATATGGACTAGGAGTTTGCCATTAGAGGTTAAATCCGCTTTAAAATCTCAATCCGAGACGACATTAGCGGGTTTTCATAAACTTTTGGATGCCGCTCATATAACACAACCAATTCATGAAGAGATAAACTGCCATAAATCATGTCCGTCCTCCGTCCGTACTTGGCTGGCAAATGACATTATCAACCTAGTAAGACTTTTTATACAGGTAACCAAAAGCAATTTTGTTGATATTCGCCTCGAATGGATTCACGGTGACGCGTGCTGGAAGTTCCATAGAGATTTTGTCGATATTCGGCTTTTGACCACTTACGTCGGAAAAACCACTGAATGGGTCGATAAACCATTCAGCGAGGAGGCTTTGGAAAAGCAGAGGGCGTACAATAAGCCAATCAACCGACTAGATCCCAATGATGTCGCTATCTTCACCGGCTGCAGACAAAACCCAAAAAATGGGATAGTGCACAGATCTCCACCCTTAAGGGATAGTGATGAGCCGCGGTTATTTCTTTGCCTAAACATCCCCGATCCGTCCTCCCCTTCTATTTAAGAAAAAATGAAATTTACCAATTATCGCCCTATTCCTTAGGCGGGCCCGTCTATGGGGCTTTCCTCTAGTGTACAATCAGACCGTTCAATGCGCACAGGACATTTCGCAAACTCATCTTCACCAAAAACCCCGCCCTATAAGCTTAAATAGACCCGCAATCAGGAAAACTCTCTGTCACAGCTTTGTAAAATTATGTTCCGTGTGGATGTTCAACCTGCCAAAAATCGAATTAGGCGATGAAACACCAAATTGATAAGTTCAAAGACCCTCAGTCTCCAGTCCCCATTAAAATTCAACGCCGAAAATTCCGGATGCCAAGGAAAAAATCACAAGTTTTATATTGCGAATGATTATTACTTTCATTACCATTGCGTTTGATAATCATTCTCACGAGGAAACCATGACAGCACAAATCATAAAATTCTGTAATAAAGCTGAAAGAAAAAAAGCTGATGAACGGGCAAAAAGAGCCTGGGATGACACTTTCCATCTAACCCTTACCGACTTAACCCCGCCTGAAAATTATATGGTATGGATGGTTCAACATTGGGGTCATTATTCAATAAGAAAACAAGACCCTCTCCCAGTGATCGCAGAGAGTGTAAAAAGAGTCTTCTTCAATGGAAATAAAGAACGTTTCGTAGAATATTCCGACTACATATTATATCTGTTTTCGCACATCACCAGTTACCCTCTCACCCTTGGTTGTCAGCAGTGCAATAAATTAGGTTCATTTGAACTAAATTTTATTGCTTTGATTAGCTACGGGCAAAGTGGTGATCATCAACTTTCCAAAAACTTACTTGGACATCTCTTAGGCGTGAATTATTCCGAGGAAACTCGAACTTATTTCGATGCATTGGCCAAAATCTGCTCTGAGAACAAGCTGAATTTTACCTCTCGTCCAGAATATCAGGACCTTTTCCAGTTGAGGTCTAACAAACGACAACCGTGCCGATACGCCAGACATTAATCAACGAAACGAAAATTCCAAAAGAAGCGCGGAGCAAAAATGATTCAGGAAACCATTCCAATTTCCGAAGCAACCGCGCATCATCAAGATAACTTCGTTAAAGTTGTGAATTAAAGAGAAAAAATTTCCGTTGATCTACGAAAAGAGTTTTTGGCATCATGACTGTCTGCTGAATTTTAAAAATTTTATATTTTATTTTAGGCGCTTTATGCGCCTAAAGAACTGATATCAGACACTACTATTTTTTAGCACATTTCGAATGAGATTAACAAAAAGGTTTATTCCCTCGACGTTCGGGTAAGTAGGTCTATAAATCGCCGCTATAGTCCTATGTGGACCGGGTTCGTCTAGATGTACTGCTGAGACCAATGGATTTGATGCAAGGGATTGTTTAACTGCCATAGCTGGGATCAGTGTCGTTCCCATACGGCAAGAAACAAGTTGTACTAATGTCATCAAACTTGAAGCTTCGATCGCGTACCGGTGAGCATTTTTAATTTTGCACACCTCCAAAGCATGTTCGGTTAGGCAATGACCGTCATCTAAGAGCATTAAGTTGGAGCCCTCTAGCATGTCGGCCGTTATTTCCTTTTTGAGAGCCTTAGGGTCATTTTTATGGGTAATCCAAAAGAAATCTTCTTCCCAAAATCTTTGATATGATAGTCCCTCTAAATCGAACGGAAGAGCCAAAATTGCAAAATCAATCCAACCTGCTTTTAGTTTTTTGATGAGGATACTGGATTGATTTTCTATGAGTTCCAAACTGAGTTTTGGGTATTTAGAATTGATCGTGGGCAGGAGCGTGGGCAATAAATAAGGTGAGATTGTAGGAATTACACCGACCTTTATGTGGTTATTAAGCGGGTGAAAATAACTCGTAGCTAGCGTCTCGATATCCGCGGTGAGAATATTGATTTTCCTGGCCTTCTCACAGAACTCTTTTCCAAATTGGGTCAGCAATACAGTTTTGTTATTCCTCTCAAAGAGATCAACTCCGAGGTTTTTTTCTAACTCTCCCAGGGCACTACTCAACGCTGAGGCGGATATACAACAATTATCTGCCGCCCTCCTAAAGTTCAGGGTTTCTGAAACTTCTAGCGCATACTGAATTTGTTTTAACGTTATCATCCGATTTATTCGAACATCACATACATTTTTATGAGATTTAACTTAGAATTAATTTGTTTATAATAATTATGATTATCATTCGCAAACTTTTTAGTAGGAAATAAGATGCTTCTAATAGACACAAAAATCTTACCATTCACGGCGACGGCATTTAAACCAGGTGAGAAAGATTTTGTAACGGTCAATGACGAGGAGTTAAATGGGAAATGGAATATTCTCTTTTTCTACCCTGCAGATTTCACATATGTTTGCCCGACAGAATTGGGTGACCTTGCTGATTACTACGATGAGTTTCAATCATTAGGGGTAGATATTTATGCTATATCAACGGACAGCCATTTTTGTCACAAAGCATGGCACGACTCATCTGATGTCATCTCAAAAATTCGATTCACGATGATTAGCGACAATACATTCCAAATATCAAAAAATTTTGGGATTTTGCGAGAGAAAGAAGGGCGTTCCGAAAGAGGTTCATTCATCGTAGACCCAAATGGAATTATCAAAGTGTTAGAGATTTCTTGTGAGGGTGTCGGAAGAGACGCTGGTCATTTGATGAGAAAACTGAAAGCAGCGCAATACCATCATGAACATCCTGACGAGGTATGCCCTGCGAAGTGGGAGGAAGGTGAAGCTACTCTGGCACCTTCATTAGATCTAGTTGGAAAAATTTAATTAAGTTGCTTTTGACTTGAAGTAACCTTGCGCAAAACACTCGAAGGTATCGATCAATTCAATGCTGACAGTCGAAATTAAGAAAACCATTTCCAATTACGCAGAGGGTATGACGAAGCCAGTCTCAATTGTATTGAACACCGGTAATCACGACAAAAGGCAAGAGTTGGTAAATTTTCTTATCGAAGTCGCTGAAACAACAGAGGCTGTAAACTTCTTTGAAAGAGATATTTCTGAGGTAGCCAGGAGCTCCATTACATTCGGACTGGAAGTTGAAAATACCCTCAACGGGGTTTTTTTCTCAGGCATACCAACTGGGCATGAATTTAATTCTTTCATACTAGCGCTCTTGCAAAGTGGCGGTGTCGCAATCAAATTGGATCGGCAAATTCAAGGAGTGATTGAAGAAATTCCAAAACAGTTGTTCTTCGAAACATTCGTAAGTCTTAATTGTCATAATTGCCCAGAGGTCGTCCAAGCAGTCAATCAATTTGCTTTATTGAATAAAAATATTTCTAGCGAAATGATTGATGGGGGACTTTTCCAAGAAGAAATCTCCAAAAGAGATATTCAAGGGGTTCCCAGCGTATATCTTAACGGGGAGTTATTCGCCAGCGGCAGAGTTGATGTTAATTACCTTCTTGAGAAGCTGCGGCCTTACTCAAAAGTTAGAAAATCCAACGAAATCGACTCTACACCACTCCAAGACGTCGTGGTTATCGGTGGAGGCCCGGCGGGTATTTCCTCAGCGATCTATGTAGCGAGGAAAGGTTACAAAGTTACTCTGGTTTCAAAAAACATTGGAGGTCAACTAAAAGAAACATTAGGCATCGAGAATTTTGTTTCAGTTTCTCAAACAACCGGCACGAAGCTTGCCTCGGCAATGCAATCGCACATGGATGACTACGACATAGAAGTTAGAGAGCATTTAGAGGTCAAACAAATTGAGTTTGGAGAGACCAAAGAGATCATGCTGTCCTCAGGTGAAGTTTTAAAATCGCGAGCTGTAATAATCGCTACAGGAGCAAACTGGAAAAAACTTGGCATCCCAGGTGAGCGCGAGAATCTTGGAAATGGTGTTGCATATTGTCCGCATTGTGACGGGCCATTTTACAAAGGCAAGAATGTTGCTGTAATCGGTGGCGGTAACTCTGGCATTGAGGCAGCACTGGATCTGTCTGGCATTGTAAAAAACGTCACGGTATTTGAGTATGAGCGAAACTTAAATGCTGATAACATTTTAGTGGACCGACTCTCTAATACTTCAAATATAAGCGTCATAACAAACGCCGAAACAAAGCGTATTTTAGCCGAAAACGGCAAAGTGATTGGATTAGAATTTCAAGACCGCGCGACTGGGAAAGTGATTTTGCATGATTTAGCCGGGATTTTTGTTCAAATCGGGCTCCGCCCCAATAGCGAACCTTTTAGCCAATTGCTCGAATTAAATGCACATGGTGAGATAGTTGTAGATGAATTTTGCCGCACCTCAGTTAATGGTATATTTGCCTGTGGAGATGTCACAACGGTTCCTTACAAACAAATAATTATGTCGATGGGCGAAGGCTCAAAAGCGGCGATAACGGCAGCTGATTTTTTACTCAAGAATCCGGTTCGAGAGAGCCTTGTCGCGAAGAAAGTCGCGCACGGATAAGTAGGAGCGGGTAGAACTGGTTTTCTGTCATTTACGAGTGCAGCATTTTCACAAAAAATTTAACTATTAATGCAGTGCTCAGAGTCTGCCACGAATGTAGATCGCACAGATAATAAACTCTAAAAAAAGTACATTGAGGGTGAAAATGGAAAGGTTTTGTATCTCCAGACCTCGGTACAGATGGAGGATGAGCCTATTGAAACTGACAAACTGATCGGTAATTGAGAAAGTACTGTCGATAAATCATTTTATTTTCTTGACCTCCACATCATCAAAATCAACCTTAGAGGTGTTATTAGGGGTATATTTACTACCTGGCCTGTAAATTCCAAATTTGATATGCGGTCGACCACATGGCAATGGCACGAAGGTAATATCTCTGAATATTAAATCACTATTTAAAAAAACATTTATAATTTTATTTTTTCCATCATACTTAAATTTAATCCTGCTCCATTTATTGAACAGTTCGTCTAACTTTATATTACTATAGTAATTCGTATGATGTTCGGGATCGCGTTTAGCGTCCAAACGCAGTCTGTTCGTGCTAAACTTCAGCATAGTAGTGGGACCAGTACGACAACCTGGAGTCGATTGATGGATCTGGAAGAAAGTCTCTCTTTTTCCCGTAAAACCCTCTAAAAATCTTACTTTAAATTTAATTTCATAAATTGAGTTTGTGTCTAAAAAAGTGCTCTGTTTTAGTTCTGCTCTCTCCCAGTATGGTGCGCCATGTCTTGGTTCCCGGTCAGATGAACATCCACCTTTCTGCATATTTTCCAATTTAAATCTGAGGAACTTATTTCCGTTTTCTTCTATCGTGCTAATTGCATTTTGGGGTAATTGGCAATTCGAGTAAAAGCTAACATTCCATTCTTTGTCTACGTCGTCGGTAAAATCAGACGTTTGACAACCAGAAAATAAAAACAAACTTAACGGAATCAGTACAGGTTGTCTCATTATTTGAATTTTTGTTTCAGATAATCAATGTCGGGCTTTCCCCTGTAGATGCCAGTAAAACAGTTGTTGACATTTCCAGTGCTGACCGACTTTGATTTGTTTACCAAACGAAATTGGGCAAGGGAAGATCTTCCACTCAAATGGTGAGTTACCGAAAGGTCTGCATCTGATAGAAGGCGAAAAGGTTGTGTATCAAGCCACTAATTTTAAAAGGGATGGTGCCAATAAAAAATCAAAACTGAAGAGTCAAAAAAATGTCTACAATTAACCAAAACTTAAATGACTAAATTTGAAACTGAAATCGCTGAACATTTGATAGATGCGTTCCGGAATACCGATTATGAAGTTCATACAAATCCTCCATTTACTTTAAAAGTTGGTGAATTCTGTTTGGACCTAGAAAATCTCTTTCGTGAGTCCAACCTATCCACGGGTTGTTTCATTACCGCGTGTAATCCAGAGAGTACGAAATTATCAAAAAAGCAAAACGTTCTATTACAGGAGGCATTACACTCAGACTTAGTGGGTCAGAACCTTCATATTTTTAAAGGATTAGGTTCAGACCCGTCAGGTGAGTGGGAGGGTGAGCCAAGTTTTCTTGCCGTAGGAATTTCGTTTTATCATGCAAAATCTTTAGGTATAAAATACAAACAAAATGCGATCATATGGTGCGATAACCGGTGCACGCCTGAGCTAATAGTACTTCGGTAATTGCAACGAAAGGAAAA
>CAJXEC010000018.1 GCA_913052165.1 uncultured Rhodospirillaceae bacterium | reverse complement strand
GAAGCAGAATTTTTCACTTCCGTTTTTTTCACAGCTTCAGAGAGCTCCCTTGGAATATCACCGGTCAATGGATTATTATTTTCAGGTGGAACGATCAGGTAAGACCAACCCACGTAGGCTCCAATAGCAATTAAACCCGCGATAATCAGCATTAAACCGCTAGGAGATTGGCTGGGTAAAGTTGGAGCTAAAGGTGGGACGCTCTTCGATAAAAGATTTGAGCGTGGCCCAAGCTCTAAACTGCCCCGGAGATGTGTAACATCCATTTCTAAATAATCTGCATAGGATCGAATAAAACCTTTGAGGTAAGCTTTTCCCGGCAAATCTTGCCCACGCCCATCCTCGATCGCAGATAAATATGACTCCTTAATTCTAAGATAGTCAGCCACCTCCGACAATGATTGACGAAGTGCCAGACGCTTACTTCTGAGGGCGCGGCCTATCTCTCGCAGCACATCAGAGTCCTCTATCCTAGATTCCTCTCCACCTTCCACAAAAGACCTCCAATATAAGCAAAAATATTTAGAACTTAGGGTAGACCGGTGTCAAAGAAATTTTGTGAGGATAATTAACTTTGAGGTTCTAAATTTGCACGCCATGATCACGCGCGTAAAACGTTAGTTTACGCCTAACGCTATGATCAGCTGTCCCAACTAAAGTATTCATGTACTGAGACAAGCGCCCTGTATCGAGTGAACGAACCATTGCTTTAATTTTACCTAAATGGGGTGGAGACATGGATATAGTTCTAAATCCAAGCCCAATAAGAGCCATGGCTTCGATCGGTTCGCCAGCCATTTCACCACAGAGAGATAGAGGGACTTGAGCCTCGTGACAATCTTTAACGATTTTTCGAAGAAGCTCCAGCATACCAGGGGACAGGATATCATACCTCTCTGCTACGAGTGGGTTACCCCGATCTGCAGCAAACAGAAATTGGAATAAATCATTGCTGCCAACCGACAAAAAATCCACGCGTTTAAGCAAGGCCGGTAGTTGCCAGACCAGACCTGGAATTTCTAACATAGCGCCGACGCGAAGAGTCGATGGCAAACGGCCATTGCGGCCTCGTTCACGTTCTAGTTCTTTATTCAGTATTAACCGAGCTGCCTCAAACTCAGCCACTTCGGCGACCATGGGAAACATAACCGATAAATTGCGTCCATCGGCAGCCTGAATTAGAGCACGCAGCTGATGCCGAAGCATCAGAGGGCGATCTAGAGCCATCCTTATAGCCCTCCAGCCCATATTAGGATTTTGATCACGGGATTTGTTCAAGTATGGCAAATTTTTATCACCACCGATATCAAGAGTACGAAAATTGACATTCCTTCCGCCTGAGAGCTCCATTATATTGGAATATAATTCTTTCTGAGCAGCTACATTGGGCAACTCTGATCGAACCATAAACGGTATTTCAGTTCTAAATAAGCCAACTGCATCCGCACCAATTTCATCGATTTGCCCGACCTCAATCGTCAGCCCAGCGTTAATGTTCAGGGAAATCCTCTCGTTATCGATAGTGATTGGGGGTTGAGAGCGCATTTCTACAAACACTCTCCTTTGAATCTCACGATCTTCAATGGTCCGCTGCACCATTTGCTGTATATCTTCACCCGGACGGACAAACACCTGCGCGTTTTCTGCATCGACAATGACTGGATCCAGGGGATCTATGCGTGTCAACAAATTTTCTATCCGTCCGATTACAGGGATATCCAAGGCCCGGGCTACGATAGCAACATGGGAGGTGGCGCTGCCCTCTTCCAGTAAAATCGCACGAATGCGATGGGCCTCATAATCAAGAAGCTCTGCGGGTCCCAAATTACGAGCAAGCAAAACAACATCCTCGGGCAAATCGTCAAAAGCGGCTGTGGTATTTTCGCTAGACAGGTGCTTCATCAGCCGGTGTGCCAGATCTGTAAAATCATGCAGACGTTCACGTAAATAAGGATTCGTAGCACTCGCCATTCTGCTTTGCATCTCATCATGGACATGTTGGACTGCCGCCTCAGCAGTCAGGCCTGATGCAGTGGCTTCGTGTAGCCTTTTAATCCAAGCGGAGTCCTTCGCGACTAGTCTGTAAGTCTTAAGCACGTCCTGATGTTCACCGCTGCCCGATAATTGATCAGTCTCAAAAAGCGTATCTAAAGACTCATGCATCGACTCCAGGGCTTGACTTAATCTATAATTCTCCGCCTCAGGGTCATCTGAGAAAAGCCTTCGGATCGATAAGCGGTACTGGTGCAGAATTGCCTCTCCCATAGCAATTCCTGAATTAATTCGGACCCCCGTCAATCTAGTAGGTAGGATAGCGTTGCCCTCAGCCTGAGTCTGCTCTCCCGCCCCAATCAATTCGCCTCCCGCGATCAGTTCCGCGAGCACTACTACGATCATTTCAAGAGCTTCTTGTTCTTCCTCTGTATATTGCCTGGCGACTTTGTTTTGGATCGCCAAAACCCCCCTGACCCGACCCGTCCTAATAATGGGAACACCAAGAAACGATTGAAATTCCTCTTCTCCGGTTTCGGGACGATACGCAAAATCAGGATGGTTCTGGGCCTCGCGCAAATTTAGTGCTCTTGCGTTAGCAGCGATATTCCCTACCAACCCCTCGCCCACACGCAATCTAGTTTGGTGAATGGCAGACGATTTTAGTCCCTCAGTCGCAAAGAGTTCGAGTACCTCCCCAGCACGCAAGATGTACACAGTACAAACTTCACAGAGTAATTCTCTAGCAATTGTCTTAACCAAATACTCCAGCCGATCAGTGGCAGAGCCCTCTCCCGACATGATCTGCCTAACTTTTCGAAGCAACTGTCTCGACCCAGTTATGGTATTCTCGGGCCTCTTTCTTCTAGGTTCTATTGTATTCCAAGACATGCGACTTTTAGTTCTCATCCAAATCATAGGCGGAATGCAAAGCTCGAAGGGCCAATTCAGTATATTCTTCAGAGATCAAGACACTCACCTTAATTTCCGAGGTCGATATCACTTGAATATTAATTCCTCTCTCGGCAAGGGCATTAAACATCTTTTGTGCCACACCTGAATGGCTCCTCATGCCTACGCCTACAACCGATATTTTTGTTACCCCCGGGTCAGAGGCGATCCGTTCGAAACCCAAGTTATCCTTATTATTTCTCAAAACATTGAGTGTATGCTCGTAATCAGATCTATTGACTGTAAAAGTTAAGTCTGTTGCCGCCCCATCCTCAGAGACATTCTGGACAATCATATCTACATTGATGTTGGCCTCCGTAAGTGGCCCAAATATCGAAGCGGCTATGCCGGGCCTATCAGCAACACGGATTAGGGTAATTTTTGACTCATCTCTGCTATGGGCAATGCCACTAACCAGTTCATGTTCCAAAATTTCATTCTCATCTACTACCAATGTTCCCTCCACATCCGTAAAAGAGGATCTGACTTGCAGCTTAACGCGGTATTTCATAGCTAATTCTACCGATCGTGTCTGCAGTACCTTAGCACCAAGAGAGGCCATTTCGAGCATTTCTTCGTAGGTGATTTTTGAAATCTTGCGAGCTTTAGCGACTATTCTCGGATCGGAGGTATACACACCGTCGACGTCTGTAAAAATATCACACCGGTCAGCGCCCAGCGCAGCCGCCAATGCAACTGCGGTGGTGTCGGATCCTCCCCGACCGAGGGTTGTTATACGATTGCCCGAACTCAAACCTTGAAAACCAGCCAGAACGGCGACCTGACCGTCAGAAATTGAACGGGCGAATGTCCCCGGACCTATTCCCTTGATCCTCGCTTTGCCGTAGGAGTCATCAGTCCGCAGTGGAACTTGCCAACCCAGCCAGGACCTCGCTTTCAGGCCGACTTTTTGCAACTCCAGAGCCATTAGCCCAGCAGTTACCTGTTCTCCGGCAGAAACAACCGTGTCATGTTCTTTCATGTCAGACGTTGGCGAAATTGCACTTATATACTTTACAAGCTTATTTGTTTCGCCTGCCATGGCAGAGACCACAACAGCAACTTTATTCCCCTGAGCTACCTCTGACTCAACAAGCCTTGCGGCAGACGCAATTCTCTCCATGTCTGCAACTGAAGTACCGCCAAATTTTTGAACAATTAGGGCCATTTGCGCCTCTGAGCCAAAAACCCCTGCACTAGGTAATCTGTGGCCTTTCTTACTGATTAATTTACGAACGGAATTTACCGCGTGCAGCGCGCACTTACATACTCTATATGATAAAAAAAACGCAAGTATTAAGGTAAAATGTGAGGATTAGATTGACCGACCAAAATAATTTAAGCCGTTCAATAGACCCTAGAGAAATTGCTCATTTCTCAGCGATGGCTAGCGAGTGGTGGGATCCCAATGGTAAATTCAGGGCTTTGCATGAATTAAATCCCATTCGGCTCGACTGGATCAGAAAAACTATTTGCTCTGAAAACAAGCTAGATGAGAGCGAAACGACCCCTCTGGCATCACTCTCGATCTTGGATGTGGGGTGCGGCGGCGGACTAATAGCAGAGTCTATTTCTAGGATGGGAGCAAACGTGACGGCTATTGATGCCTCAGAAAATAACATCAAAATCGCCATATCACACGCGACCGATGCAGGGATCCCGGTCGGGTATCAGTGCTCTTCTGCAGAGGCCTTGGTGAAAGAAAAAAAACAATTTGATATAGTCTTAGCCCTCGAAGTTGCGGAGCACGTTGCAGACTTGTCAGTTTTTATTAAAGCGCTCTCGGACCTGATAAAGCCTGGCGGGACGGTAATTCTATCTACAATAAATCGCACGCCAAAATCATTTCTCTTTGCAATTGTTGGTGCTGAGATAATAATGAGGATGCTACCCCTAGGAACTCACCAGTGGCAAAAATTTATTAAGCCTTCAGAACTTGCCTCAGTGTTTAGAGACCATTCCCTCACAATTAAAAAGATGACGGGGCTAAGTTACAACCCCCTCTCAAGGAATTGGGCCCTAAGCAACAATATGTTGGTGAACTATATGGTCTGCGCACAGAAAAAAAATATTTAGGTTTCACGCGTCGTGTTCTGGGACCCACGGAACTCGTTCACACGCAATACCCTCGTCCTTTAGCCCCTTGGCCTCGTCGGCTGTGGCCTCGCCATAAATATTTCTCTCATCGGCCTCGCCATAATGAATTTTCCGAGCTTCTTCGGCAAAATTAGTCCCGACGTAATCACAATTTTCTTCAACTTTGCGACGGATGGAACGCATTGCGTTCATATAATCAGCGGCATTCGTTGCCATTGCTGATTTGTCTGCCCCTTTTTTCCTTGTTCCACTGACTGCGGGTGCCATTAAAGCCTTTGTTATTTTAGTGTCTCCACAAATTGGACAGGTAACCTGCTTTGCCTTCAATAATTTCTCGTAAGCATCACTGCTTTGAAACCATGACTCAAATTCGTGATCATTTGAACATTTAAGGTCGAAACTTATCATTTCGCATCTAAACTCCCAGGCAAAGCCAACTTTCCTAATCCGAAGCCTTTTCCCACCAAGCAACTCTAGCGCTATCACAAATAATGAGATGGATACTTTATTTGATTTTTCAATATAAACCTTAATCGGTTAGCCGCTTAATTTAAAGTCCTACGACCCCCAACTCCGACGGTATATTAGAGCAGTTATGAAATACAGACCATGCCCATAGAGAACCTTATGCGCCAATCAAAGTGATTATTAAACGCACACTTTCATTCGCCTGGTATAGTCGCTAACAGGTCGTCGAGAAGTCCTTCACTTTCGAGCGCGATTAAATCATCAGAACCGCCTATCGCCTCATCATTTATAAAAATTTGTGGAACGGTGGTCCCGCCCCTTGACCTATCGATCATCTCACGACGAAGCTCAACATTTGCATCGACGGCGATTTCAGTAAATTCGACCCCTTTGGATCTAAGCAAGCCTTTCGCTCTAGTACAAAACGGACACAACCTCGTGGTGTAGATCTCAACGACCGCCAAACCTATCCCCTAACCTTTTTCCGGAGGGTAACACTCTTATATCCCATTTCAAGCTCAAATCCGATAAAGATAGTCGAGATACGGGTAGAGCATAAAAGAAGCGAGATCTATGAATTATCCCAGAAAAAAGCTAAAGGTCCCGACTAATACGTCAATTTGAGTCCACGGGCAAACTTACAAAACGCGAGGTGCCATCAGCGTTGATCAGATCTACAAGCCCGAGCTCCCAACTGAGATATTCTTGCATATGCGCTTCGACGTCGTCGTCAAAATCATAGGCTTTATATTGGATATCGTTATTAAGCGTAGTTAAATTTTGAAATCCAACTTCCATTGGCTGCTCTGAGGCCCGCCAAGCTGCATTCCCTCCGACCAGACGGCTTACAGTTTTGTCCGTCAGCTCCAAAAAATCTGCAGCTGCATAACGAGAAAGAATACCATCGGAACACGTGCAAATTATGTTATGTGTATCCGGTATTGCTGCCAAACACTCATTGAGACGAGATCTGACAGCCCAAAATGCCCCAGGAATGTGCCCGGCCTTATATTCCAGGCTCGAAGAAAAATCTAGAACCACGGCTCTTTGTTCAATCGCAAACTTTACCTGGTCCACCGCCAAGCCAGCCACCTCAGCACTAGGCTGCAGCAAAAGAGACATTGCCGGGCCTTTCTCCAAATTATCTAGAGCTGTCACATCAGTCATAACAAAGACATTTTCCCATCCCATCTGAATGAGCCAGGAAGCAGTCATCTTTGCCCTGATCCCCGTATCATCAATCAGTACCAAGGTTGCTCCTTTCACGCCCACCCAACGATCGGTGGCTTGCACTAGCTGCCCACCTGGCGCATGCAAGGACCCCGGGAAATGCCCCGCTTCGTACTCTTCGACGTTCCGGACATCGAGAAGAAATAAAGATATGTCCTCTGATTTGTGTGTTAATTCTTCGACAATATTCTGATCAATTGATCGCACACCAAATCGGGTAACAACATTCTCTATCTTAGATAACCCTGCCTCTAGGCTTTTCTCGGATATCGGAGGAAATTTTCTATCCCCGCCCTGCTCTAAATCAAAGCCCGCCAAAGCCCAGCCCATAGTGCCATTACGCAAAGCAAAAACCTGATTTTCCACACCGAAATTTATCAGGGATTGGGCTCCAATAATGCTTCTGGTTCTCCCTGCGCAATTAACGACTATGGTTGTTTGATCATTATCAACGAGATCATGTATTCTATAGGCGAGTTCCGCTCCAGGACAATCAACGCCTGTTGGGATATGCATACGCTGATACTCTATCCAGGGCCTGCTATCTAGAACAACTAAATCGTCGCCGCGTTCCAAAAGCATTTTAAGTTCCTCAGGGCTTACCGAAGGGGTGCCAGAATGATGCTCTACAAATTCACCAAAAGCTTTGCTGGGAACATTTACACCTCTGAAAAGCACATTGCCAGACGTTTCCCAGCCCTTGGACCCACCGTCGAGTATAAAAATATTGGAATAGCCCCATTGAACTAAGCGGTCAGCTGCAATTTTGGTAATTGTTTCTCCGCCGTCGCATAAAACAAGCCTCACGGATTTCCGTGGTACAAGTTCTCTTATTCTTATTTCGAGCTTACTAAACGGTAAACAGATCGCGAAAAGCAGATGTCCGTCCGCGCTAAATTCTCCTTCCTCCCGCAAGTCAATCAAAGCAAGTTCCAAGCCATCCACAATCCAATTTCTAAGCTCTTGAGACCCCACGGGCTTGATCATTTCTTACTCCCACTTAAGTTTGACACTTGCTTTTATAACGACGACAGAATCTAACATTCACATCGTGTTTACCACTAATATTGACTTCGGTTAAGCTGTCTCTTATGTCCCCACCAAAGCAAATATTCGATCCATCAGCGATCAAGGCTCACAGACGGCGAGCAAAACAAATGTTCAGCAGTCATAGCTTTCTGCACCGTGAAATCAAAAACCGTTTAGAGGATCGGCTAAAAGATATTCGACTAGACTTCAAATTTCCTATTGCAATTGATGCCTTTGATGATTTTTTTGGGTTAACGGATAAACTGGATCTTGTTGGAAACTGCGCCGACCTAATCACATGCACCGGAAACATTCATTGGACCAATGATCTGCCAGGGATTTTAATTCAGATACGCCAGGCACTTAGACCAAATGGGTTATTCCTCGCTGCGTTCCCCGGCGGAGAGACTCTAGGAGAATTACGTCAATCATTTATAGAGGCCGAGTCCAGTTTAACCGGAGGCGCATCGCCAAGGGTCTCTCCTTTCGTTGACTTAGCAGATGCTGCAGCGCTTTTGCAGAGAACAGGCTTCAAACTGCCTGTGGCGGACCAGGACCGTATAATTGTCACGTATGAGGACGTTGACTCACTGATGTTTGATTTAAGGGGAATGGGCGAGACAAATTCTTTAAGAGACCGGAAAAAATATTTTTCTCGAAAAGATGTTTTTTTTGAAATGAAAAAACTATATAGAGAAAATTTCTCGGATCAGGAGCAACGAATTCGCGCGACTTTTGATATTGTTTTTTTAACTGGATGGTCACCTCACAGTTCACAACCCCAGCCACTAAGACCAGGCAGCGGACTTAAAAATCTGTCTGAGGTCCTAAAAAAATCAAATTAGTTGCTTGCACCCCCGACAGGAGTTTTAGCCGGCCTCGCTTCCGGAACGGACCAAGCGAGAATTGAGGCAATGAAAGCAAGCGCCATGCCGGCCAACCACACCCAATCATATGAGGCAATATAATCATACGCTACTCCACCGAAGAGAGAACCAAGCGCCCCCCCAAACGAATGGCCTGCAAACATCAGCCCCATCGATAAACCCATTGTTCTAAGACCCAAATGATCGCCTACAAGACCGGCATTGAGAGGGACTGTTGCAAAATCAAAGCTACCAAATAGCACGGCAAATGCCATCAAAACCCAATACTCTGTTGGCACAAAGAACAGCATCAGAAAGGTCAAAGCCCGAAGAAAATAAATTAACCCCAGCAAGAGGGGTCGATGCACTCGGTCAGACAAATAACCAGCGATTAACAAACCTACAGCATCAAATAAGGCTAAGACCCCGTAAGCCGTAGCACTTTCATTTAAAGAAAACCCACAAATCAGGTTTGCGAATGGTACAAAATGGACTTTTACAATTCCGGCCGTCGTGAACCCGCAAATTATATAAGCTATACCTAGAAGCCAAAAAATTTTATTCCTAATGACGGAATATAATTTTGTTCTAAAACCAGCAGTCATATTTTGCTGATCGGCAGGGCTCTGCGAAGCCTTTACCTCGTTATCCATGAAAAGCATAGACAGAAAGCCAACCACGATTAGGCCTATTCCAAAAACAACAAGGGCCATTCTCCACCCATACATACTAATCGCCCAAGCGATCAAAGGGAGAAATATTGCTTGCCCTCCTCCTACTCCTGCCATTCCAATTGAGCTAGCAAAACCTCGATTGTGATCAAATCTTCGTGAGATCGTGGCGGCTGCGATGGGGATGCTAACCACCCCGTACCCAACTGCTGCAGAGATACAAAATAAAATCAAAAAAGCCCACTTGGTCTCCATCATTCCCGTCAACGAAATCGAGAGGCCGCTGAGAATAAGACCCGCCCCCACTATAAAACGGGGACCATGTCTATCGAGTAAATTTCCGACCACGGGTGCGCTAACAGCCATTACGATGAGAATCACAGAGCCCCCTGATGCCATAAAAGTTCTTGTCCAACCAAAATCATTTTCCCAAGCAGTCATCAAAACTGGCAAGGACGCCCGACCCGAAAATGCCAGTCCGAGAGCAAAAAACATCACGGCTACGATTATCCATGCCCGATAATCTACTTTGCCCTCAACCATTAAAATACCTCCCATAAGATTGCGAATTCGATGATTGTCTAATCCAATTTCGAGCTGTTCCGGGAGAAAGAGATAACATATTGCCCTTTATTTTTTGCACGAAATCAGTAAGAGCAAAAAGAGCACCAAGATAACTATTACATCTAGTTAATTAGATAAGATCTCTAAGTATGGGTATTAGAGGCTTGTCCGCCTCGGGCATTGGGAAATCTCTCAAATTCCTCGGAAACACCCATTTTAGTTCTTGCCTCTCGTTTCCCTTGACCTGACCTTCCCAAACTCGACACACATAAAGAGGCATTAAAAGATGAAATTCAGGATAAGGATGCGACGCAAAAGTTATGGGTGCCAGACAATTTTCAGTTACATCAATTCCCAGTTCCTCTTTGAGTTCTCGGATTAGAGCACACTCGGGTGTTTCGCCCTCCTCAACTTTACCTCCAGGGAATTCCCAAAGACCTGCCATTTTTTTCCCCGAGGGCCGCCTCGCTATTAAAACACGACCATCCGAGTCAATGAGTGCAGCCGCAACCACAAGAACCATTGGATTTAAGTCTTTAGGTTCTATAATCGGCATTAATTCGAATGTATTCATGAGTGAGATCGCAGGTCCACACTTTAGCACTTCCCTGCGACACGCCGACATCAACCTCTATCACTATCTCATCACCCGCCATGTGATCGGAGACTGGTGCCTCATCGTAATCAGGCACCCGGAAGCCATCTTTGGTGACTTGAACACCCCCAATCTTGATTGCCAACGCATCACGATTTGCCTTTTCTCCAGACTTCCCCACAGCCATTACAATTCTGCCCCAATTCGCATCTCCCCCAGCAATCGCTGTTTTTACCAATGGGGAATTCGCGATCGCGAAAGCAATAACTTTGGCGGAGGAATGATTGTAGGACCCCGTAACTGAAATCGATACAAATTTGGTAGCCCCCTCACCATCACGCACGATCTGCTGGGCTAAATCGAGCGCTACGGCATTTAATGCATTTCTAAAACCTTTTAGGATTGGATCCCGTGCTGACCGAGGTGAACGATTGTTTGCCACCCCAGTGGCGCAAAGCAAAACAGAATCACTGGTTGAGGTGTCGCTATCTACAGAGATCGAATTAAATGACCTTGAGACCGCAGATTTCAAACAAGACCGGAGGATTTTTTGATCTATTTTCGCGTCGGTGAAGATATAGCCCAGCATAGTCGCCATGTCGGGTGCAATCATCCCCGAACCCTTCGATATCCCACAAATTGTTACGCGTTTATTTCCAATTTTAGATTGGGCTGCTGCGCCTTTAGGGAAAGTATCAGTGGTCATGATCGCCTTAGCAGCATCGAGCCAACCTCCAGGTTTTGCTTTTTTCACCAATCGAGGCACTGCTTTGAGCAATTTATCCACTGGAAGTGGTTCACCTATAACTCCAGTTGAGGACACAAAGACATTTTTTTTATCGCACCCAAGAAGCTCAGTTATAGCGTGGACGGTCTGAATAACAGCTTTATCACCTTTGACACCTGTAAAAGCATTAGCGTTACCAGAATTCACCACCAGCGCCCGAGCGAAACCTCCCTTCACAGCGCTTTTGCACCAATCGACAGGAGCTGACGCAGTCAATGACTTTGTAAAACAACCAGCGACTGTTGTTCCCGGGGTTAAGATTGCGAGCATAGCATCTTTACGACCCCGGTAGCGCAATCCACATGCGGTTGAGGCCATAGTCAGACCATCTATCGAGGGCATTTTGGGAAATCTTTTCGGAGCTAACGGTGACTTTTGACTCATATTGATCGCTTCTGCTCTGGATTGCTACGATGTGAGCTCCTGTCTTAGGGGTAATTTTTTCTAAAATCTAGGTCACACTTACGGATTAATGCTTTGACATACGCGAACCATATGTCTTAGTGACTGCCACCTCTACAAATGGTAAACATTTCGTCCGAACTACCGAAGAAGTTGGGAAAAATATAGTCCATGTTAATCAGTAAAATTGCGAGTCGGTTTTTTGGGTCTGCCAATTCAAGATACCTTAAACAATTACGAAGCACGATAGACCAAATCAATTCTCTGGAAGCTCAACTAGAGTCTCTTGATGACTTTAACTTAAAGTCCAGGACTGAGATGTTTCGCGACCGGCTAAACGGAGGAGAAACGCTTGAGAACATCCTTCCTGAAGCTTTTGCAACAGTGAGGGAAGCAGCAAAGCGCACACTGGGGCAGCGTCATTATGACGTCCAACTTATGGGTGGAATTGTATTGCACCGAGGTGCAATCGCTGAAATGAAGACTGGCGAGGGAAAAACGCTGGTTGCCACTTTGGCCTGCTATCTGAATGCTATCGAGGGCAAGGGTGTCCATGTAGTTACCGTTAATGATTACTTGGCGAAGCGAGACTCAGAATGGATGGGGCAGGTATACGAATTTCTTGGCCTCTCGGTAGCTTGCATTACCCATGGATTGACTGACGAAGAGCGTACGAAGGCATACGCCGCTGACATAACTTATGGGACCAATAACGAGTTTGGTTTTGATTATCTCAGAGACAATATGAAATTTTCTTTAGAAGAGATGGTTCAGAGAGAATTCAACTTCGCAATAGTTGATGAAGTGGATTCTATCTTGATCGACGAAGCACGAACCCCCTTGATTATATCGGGCCCCACTGAAGACTCTTCTGAATTGTATCGTCAGATCGATTCTTTGATGACTGAATTAACCACAGATGACTATGAGAAAGATGAAAAACAGCGCTCAGTATCATTGACCGAACAGGGAACCGAAAAAATAGAGCAGCTTCTCTCTAAAAATAAACTTCTCGAGGGCATTAGTCTCTATGATATTCAAAACATCGGGCTAGTGCACCACGTAACCTCTGCCCTTCGTGCCCACACTTTATTTGAGCGCGATAAAGATTACATCGTCAAAGATAACCAGGTAATCATAATTGATGAATTTACTGGCCGTATGATGGAGGGGAGACGGTTTTCAGAGGGTCTACATCAAGCTTTAGAGGCCAAAGAAAAAGTTTCCGTACAAAACGAAAATCAAACACTCGCGTCCATAACATTTCAAAATTACTTCAGGTTATACCCCAAACTCGCTGGCATGACTGGCACAGCAATGACTGAAGCAGGAGAATTCGGTGATATCTACAATTTAGAAGTTGTTGAGATAGAAACAAACCAACCAACACGCAGACAGGACGAAGATGACGAGGTTTATCGAACCTCTGAAGAAAAATATTCAGCCATTGTAGAGCTGATCAAAGAGTGCCGTGAGCGACAACAGCCGGCTCTTGTAGGGACCGTTTCCATTGATAAATCAGAAGAACTATCTGCTCGGCTGAAACAAGATAAAATACCGCACAATGTGTTGAATGCGCGCTACCATGAACAAGAAGCTTATATCATTGCTCAGGCAGGAATGCCCGGCCAAGTAACTATAGCTACGAATATGGCAGGACGCGGAACAGATATTCAATTGGGCGGAAATGTGGAGATGCGCATAATAGATGAGCTGGCAAAGATTAAATCTGCAAGGGACAAAAATTCAAAAGAAGCTGAAATAAGAGGCAAAATTGAATTAGAAGTGGCTGCTCATCGTGCAACGGTTATAGAAGCAGGCGGCCTGTATATTATTGGAACAGAAAGGCATGAGGCGCGACGCATTGACAATCAATTGAGGGGGCGCTCAGGACGTCAAGGGGATCCCGGGGCTTCAAAATTTTTTCTCTCCTTGGAAGACGACCTTATGCGTATTTTTGGCTCAGATCGTCTCGACGGAATGCTACAGAAATTGGGTCTCGAAGCAGGAGAAGCGATCGTCCATCCTTGGATAAACAAAGCACTTGAGAAAGCCCAACGCAAAGTGGAGGAACGAAACTTCGAAATCAGAAAAAATCTTCTAAAATTCGACGACGTGATGAACGATCAACGAAAGGTAATTTACGAACAACGTAAAGAACTCATGAAGTCTGAAGACGTCTCAGAAACAATAATTGACATGCGGCATGAAGTTTTGGACGACATGGTCGCGCGCTATATTCCCGAAAGTGCTTATTCAGAACAATGGGAAACGGAAGCACTTCATGACGAAATTTTGCGCCTGACAGGTTTAGATCTCCCCATATCAGATTGGGCAGCTGAAGAAGGTATCGCTGATGAAGAAATAAGGGCGAGACTGGTTGACGCCATTGATCGTAAGATGGCCGAAAAAGTAGCTAATTATGGCTCAGAATTGATTCGGCTAGCAGAAAAGAGCGTTTTGCTTCAAGTACTTGATCAAACTTGGAAAGAACACCTGCTTGCTTTAGACCACTTGCGGCAAGGAATTGGTCTTCGTGCTTATGCTCAAAAAGATCCACTCAACGAATACAAACACGAGGCCTTTAACCTATTTGAACAAATGACGCAATCATTGCGGGATACCGTGTCAATGGTTCTTTGCCATATGGAAATCTCTGACACAAATATAGAAGAGTCCATATCTCATGAAAGCCGGGCCACCTTCGAGTCACGCGAAGATCCAGCGTTCTCTGAAAACTCTAGCAACATTGAGTCAATTCATCCAGCAGCCCAGCTCCAGGCCATGCACGCCACTCGAAGTGATTTTTTAAGGGACAAGGACACAGACCAAGCACCCGAGGGATGGGTATTTCACGATCCCCTCGGAAAATGGATCAATCCTGACGACGCATCTACGTGGGGGAAAGTCCCAAGAAATGCCCCCTGTCCCTGCGGTTCGGGAAAAAAGTTTAAGCATTGCCATGGGAAAATTAGGTAAATACCGAGGAAGGGGGACTTACTAGTCAAGGACGCTTAATAAATAACTGATGATCACGCCCGGACGAACTTTTAGCTTAGGAATTAAGTTCCCAGTTGATATTGGGAACTCAATCTAAGAGCGCTTCATCTCCCATCCTCAAAAACTTTTCTTGTCGTTCCTTAATTAATTGCTTTGGTTCCATGCCAACCAATTGACGAAGAGATTCCGCGATCGCAGCTCCTACGGCCTCTATCGCCTTTTCCGGCGATCTGTGCGCTGCACCGAGAGGTTCTGGGATAATTCTATCAATTACACCAAATTTTAGCAGGTCTTGGGCGGTTAATTTCAAGGCCTCGGCAGCTCGTTCCGCATGATCTGAACTGCGCCACAAAATGGAAGCGCAACCCTCGGGTGAAATGACAGAGTATATTGAATGTTCCATCATCATGACTTCATTAGCGGTTGCCAATGCGATAGCCCCCCCGGATCCTCCCTCACCAATCACCACACTTACCACAGGCTGACCAACAGAGAGAAACTTTTCAATCGATCTAGCTATTGCTTCAGATTGTCCTCTTTCCTCTGCTCCAATCCCGGGATAAGCGCCGGGCGTATCTACAAAAGTTAAAACAGGCAGGTTAAATTTATCAGCAAGCCCAACTAATCTTACTGCCTTTCTATAACCTTCAGGTTTTGGCATCCCAAAACTATGCTTTATTCTCGTCTCAGTATCCCTTCCCTTCTCTTGCCCTATAACAACGACAGACCCACCGCGGAACCGACCTATCCCCCCAACAATAGCCGCATCTTCTGAAAAGTTTCGATCACCCGCTAAGGGGACAAAATCTTCAACCAATGCCCCAATAAAATCCACACAGTGCGGTCGTTTGGGGTGGCGAGCCACCTGTACTTTCTGCCAAGCAGTAAGCTTCGAATAAGTGGAACCGAGAGCTTTATCGATCCGACTTTGAAGTTTTGAGACTTCATCTGCTATCTTTATATCACCGATATCAGATAAATGCCTTAGCTCTTCCAACTGCCCCTCTAAGTCTGCAATATTTTTTTCAAAGTCAAAAAAGCTTAGCATCGGGTTCTCAATCTTTTTGTTCAGCTAGTGGGTGATAGTTTACAACAACAGATCTTAACCTGTTTTCCAAAACGTGGGTATAAATTTGCGTAGTAGATATATCCGCATGGCCGAGCATCTGCTGAACCACCCGCAGATCTGCGTCATTTGCCAATAAGTGACTTGCAAAAGCATGACGAAATACGTGAGGAGACACTCGAGCAGGGTCAATGCCTGAAGCCAAAGCCGCCTTCTTTAGTATGAAACTCACAGACTCCCTCGATAAATGACCGACTCTCGATTTGACAGAGGGGAACAAGAATTTCGAACTTTCACCATTTGGTATGAACTTTTTTCTTACTAAAAGCCACTTTTTCAGAGCATCTCTAGTTGAGCCATTGATAGGGACTATCCTCTCTACGCCGCCTTTTCCTCTAACCCTTATATACTCCTCTCCGCGGGAGATGACATCCAGAGTAAGGGAAACGAGTTCGGATACCCTCAGTCCGGACGCGTATAAAATCTCGATAATCACGCTCGTGCGAAGCCCTTTAGGAGTTTGGTCTCCAGAACAGTAACCAATGATCATCCGCACTTCTGCCTCAGTCAAAAGTTTAGGAAGGTGATAGTTTCGTTTTGGAGTATCGACTAATATTGTGGGATCATCCGAACGAATTTTCTCTTCTACTAGAAAACCAAAAAATTGGCGAAGGGTAGAAATGTGTCGTGCCTGCGTCGAGGAAGAAAAGCCCTCATTACTGAAATGAGCCAGGTACTCACGAATAAAATTGGTTGTGACATCTAGAGGTCCAAATTCGGCTCTGTTTGCCTTAACAGCAAATCTTTTCAGATCTCTCGAATAAGCCTCTATTGTATTTTCGGACGCACCGCGTTCAACCAGCATCATCTCAAGGAAATCCTCTAGGGCCCCGGCAAAACTAATCTCTCTCAACACCGATTAAAGACCGGCAGCAACGGCAGCCTCAAGGGCCAACTGTCTAGCCGCTTCCCGTTGACCCACCGTATATAATGCTCTCACCGCCTGAACCACAGAAAATTGATTTGAAAGCTCAGTCCCTGCGTCGCCCAATAAGATAATGGACAACGCAACAGTCTCTCCGACCCGACCTTTCTGTGCCGCGTTTGACAAGAGGGACAAGAGACCGCTAATCAAAGGCAATGGCTTTTCTGTACTTTCACCGTTTACAACATCAGACCACAAAGACCCGGCGACCGAGATGTCGAGAGCTTGCAGTAATGAATAAAAGAATCTTACTCGATCCTCAAAACCCTCTTTGCCGACTTTTTTTCGAGACAAATACCACTGACGAAGGTCCTTTTCCGAGATAGATCCTCTCTCGGAAATCCCTGCCAATATACTGAGAGGCAGAACAGACTCATCTGAACCATTAGTTCGAACATTCAGCCAGTTTTGGGCGGCTATCATGTTGCCGCCAACGGCATAGGCACGGACAGCCCAAGGGGCAAACCACGATAATTCAGTAGACGGTTCAATTTCGTCCATCGCAGGCGTCATCGCTAGCGCAGTAAGAGCAAAAGAGTTATGCAAACGAGCGAATTTTAACGCGCGCGCTATAATCTTAGCCTTCTTCGCCGGCAGTGCCTCCGCAAGCACGGCTTGGAGTAAGAAGGAGCGGTTTTCCGGATTCCATTTGATCTCCCTATCTTCGACAACACGCGATAATGCTCCATCCGGGCCTCCTATTTCCGGTTTCCCAATCTTGTATAACTGCACGAGTTGAGCGGGAGTAATAGCCCCACCAAGCATAGCTCTCTCTCCGTCGAGAATTCGCTTGGTTAGAGATCTACCTTCCGAAAACGCAAGAGCAGCGTAGTCTCCTGTTGAGAGGTTTAAAGGCAAGTTCTCGGGTAAAGCCACTTTTCCCGCCTGCAAAATAGATAACAATAATCCGTTCAACGAATTAATTTTTTTCAGCGAATTGGGCTTATTGCCAGTTAAAGCCTCAATTCCAGTTAAAAATGCAGGATTAACTGAGCGTTTTTGTTCTGAGAGAATTTCTGATATAAGCAAAGCCTTTTCATTCTGGCCATCAATGGCAAGGCAATAAGCCTCCGCTTTTTTCCAATAGATTGCGTTAAAACCCTCGCCTCGACTTTGGACGATAGCGCAAGCCTTTTTTGGATCTTGCTGACGGAAGAGTATCTCTGTTTGTATTCTCGACAATTTCTCGTTCAGTTCATCTGACGGGATTGCGTCAAGCAATTCATTCGCGGAACCGAAATCACCGGCTTCGTAAAGCGCTGCGACGCGAATTGATAACAAAGATTTATTTTTCTGCTCGCCAACAGGTGGTTCCGCTCTCGTCAGAAGAAGTCGTCTAAAAAGCTGTCGTTGGCCGAGCGAACTGATTTTTTTTGGCAGCAGTCCAAGAAGATTAATGATCAGTGGCCTGCTTGAACCCGCCCACATACCAGGTTTGAAACCTCCATCACTATTATCCAGTATGCCAAAGGACTCGGGATCGATTAATTCCAACTGTTTTAGCTCAACCGCCGCCTCGTTCTTTGTTTTCGTTGGGTCTAACTTATTCTCTGGTTTTAAAGGAGTATCGACTAAGGGCACCAACCGAATTGGCGCATTCGTTTTTTTCTCTAATGATGGCAGGTCAAAGTTTCGCTTAATTATCTCTTGTGAAGCTGATGGATTTACTGCCAAGGCTAACCCGATCACGCAGCACACACCAACTAAAGGACCAGGCCTGAGTTCAGTCAGGAAAACGGTCATTGGATAAAACCCTTTCAACGTTAGAGGATGGTGCCGGGATTTTAGTGCCAGCTAAGAATATGGTGCCCGCGAGCACACAAAATGCTGTTAGGCACAAGATAATGACGGTCACAAGATTCATAGGCTTCCTATTTTGTCTATTAGACCCCAGCCATCCTAATTTTCACTAACGGCTGTCTGTCCACTTGAATAATTCTTATTTTACGACACATAATAACTATAATAGTTTAAGCGCATCATGGAGAAAAAATTTCTCGATTTCCCAGGATATCATGATACATTATGTTAATGGCAAGCTAGAGCTCTTTCAACATTCAGATGCTTACGCCTGGCAAAAATCTCAAGAATATTAATGGCATCATTGCTAAGATTTACCCCAAAAAAATCAGTTATTCTTGTCGGCCTGATGGGTGCAGGAAAAAGTTGTATCGGCGAATTGCTCGCTAAGCGCTTGTGTTTGCCTTTTGTTGATGCGGATGAAGAAATCGAAAAAGCAGCAGGCTGCTCGATAGCTGAAATATTTGACACATATGGAGAAAACGAATTTCGCTCAGGCGAAAGCAGGGTCATAAAACGCCTCTTAATGCAACCAGTTCAAATTATCGCTGCGGGCGGCGGTGCTTTTATGGACAATCAAACTCGTGAGGTGATAAGACATCATGCAATCTCTATTTGGCTTAAAGTTGACCTTGAGGTGCTTGTTTCACGAACCATGCGCCGCGATCACCGGCCATTATTGAGAGGAAGAAACCATAGAGACACGCTTCAAAGACTTTTGATCGAGCGCGAGCCTCTATATGGAACTGCTAATCTAATTGTCGAAAGCGGAGCCGAAGCCCCTAAGGTAACGGTAACCAAAATATGTAAAGCGCTCAAAAATTACAAAGTCAAAGACTCGCCAAATGAATACGTCCAGTAGAGAGTTTGTTAATGTAAATTTGGATGATCGCTCGTATCCAATAATTATCGGAGAGGGGATAATAAAAGAAGCGAGCCAACTGATAGATCCGTTACAATTAGGTAAGAAAAAAATCATCGTTACCGATCAAAATTTAGCCAGCACACATCTTGTCAGTCTGCGCGAGGCTCTCAAAAATGGGGGTCACGATACTGCTGAGATTATCTTAAAGTCAGGAGAACAAACTAAATCGATTTCAGAATTTAGCTTGTTAATAAACTCCATACTTGAACTCGGAATAGATCGGGAGACATGTTTAATTGCTCTTGGCGGCGGTGTTGTGGGAGATATAGCCGGGTTTGCGGCGAGCACGGTTTTACGTGGCATAAACCTTATACAAATTCCGACAAGTCTCGTGGCACAAGTTGATAGCTCTGTTGGCGGCAAAACCGCCATTAACACCCCTCAAGGCAAAAACTTGGTTGGAACTTTTTATCAACCTCGATTGGTAATCGCAGATATTAAGAGCTTGAAAACTCTGCCAATTAGAGAGTTGCTATCCGGATACGCTGAGATAGTAAAATACGGACTATTAGGTGATGTGATCTTTTTCGAATGGCTAGAGGAGCATGGACCCAAAATAATTTCTGGTAACCCTGTTGCGCAAGCGAAAGCAGTTGCCACTAGCTGCCGCTCCAAGGCCTCGATTGTGAAAAAAGATGAGAGAGAAGCAGGAGAGAGGGCGCTACTCAATTTAGGTCATACTTTCGGGCATGCTTTTGAGATTGAAACTGGGTTTAGCGAGAAACTTATTCATGGGGAGGCGGTGTCAATCGGCATGGCTATGGCATTTGATCTATCGGTAAGACTGGGGTTATGTCCGAAAGAAGATGCCAATCGCGTCAAGGGTCACTTAAAGAAAATTGGTCTTCCTATATCCTTAAAATCCATACAAGGAATTGACTGGAATAGCGATCGCCTAATATCTCATATGGCCCGAGATAAAAAAGTCCGCGATGGAAATATTACCTTTATTCTCGCAAATGGTATTGGGAAGGCTTTTATCTGTGAAAACGTTCAAATGGCTGATGTGAAGGCTATCATTAATAAAGATTTAAATGCTTGACTCATGGATACGGAACTAATAGCCACCCTTTTTGGAATTTTAATCTTACTGATCCTATCGGGATTCTTTTCGGGATCTGAGACAGCCCTCACTGCCTTCTCTCGACCGCGAATGCATCTTTTAGAGCGTGAGGGTAGTGATAGGGCTCGGCTCGTAAACTCACTAGTTAAAAACAAAGAGAAAATGATCGGAGCAATTCTTCTTGGAAACAACCTAGTAAATATCTTGGCCTCCGCATTAGCGACCAGCCTTTTGATCTCTCTATTTGGGAAAAACGGTGTCGTTTATGCGACGATAGCCATGACCTTCCTGGTTCTTATATTTGGCGAGATCGCACCAAAAACCTATGCGTTTTATCATTCTGACCGAGTTTCACTCGCTGTGGCCCCTCTGTTCCGGGCTCTAATTTTCGTCCTATCTCCGATTACGCAAGCAATAAACTGGATGATAGCAAGGGCAATGCGCTTAATTGGTGTTAACTTTGTTGACCTGTCGGACAAAGCAGAGGCGGTGGAAGCATTACGGGGGGCGATCGAGCTACATCGGGGCGATCACTCTGACATACAGCACGAGCGGGTCATGCTGAGAAGTATATTGGACTTATCCGATGTCGATGTTTCTGAAGTTATGCACCATCGCCAAGATTTGGTGATGGTAGACGGCGATCTTCCTGCTGCCGACATTATCAAACACATCGTAAATTCACCTTATACCAGAATTCCCATTTGGCGTTCAGAGATGGACAATATTGTTGGTGTTTTGCACGTAAAGGAATTGCTTCGCCAAGTTAGTGGAAATCTAGATAATCCGAACCGTATCAATATTGATAATATCTCATCCCCCCCGTGGTTCATACCTGAGTCGACCTCTCTCCTGGACCAATTGCAAGCTTTCCGGAGAAGGAGAGAACACTTTGCATTAGTGGTCGATGAGTATGGATCGTTGATGGGAGTGGTTACTCTGGAGGATATTCTTGAAGAAATTGTGGGTGACATTGCTGATGAACATGATGTCGTTCCCTTGGGGGTGCGTCCGCAAACGGACGGCTCTTATATCGTAGATGGGCGTGTCACAATTCGTGATCTTAACCGTCGTTTCGACTGGGGACTTACCGATGAGACAGCGGCCACTCTGGCGGGCTTAGTAATTGAAATTGGTAAGGTTATTCCAGAGGAAGGACAAATCTTCAATCAAGAAGGTTTTCGCTTTGAGATTATGAGCCGACGTCAAAATCGACTCGCCATGATTAAAGTTACGCCACCCAAAGTTCCGAAAATAGAATAATCGGTCTCTAAAAAAACCACCGATATTATCGATCCAAATGTATTGAACCCACGATCCCTAGTGAGAGACATCATGCCACTACCCGCCCCAGTCAAACGCGATCCAATCCAAACCCGGGAGATAACCGTTGCGGCTTTTCGTCGGGAGGACAATAATTGGGATATAGAAGGTCATCTGATTGATCTTGCGGCTTACGACATTTCAAATGGTTACCGCGGTACTATCCCAGCCGGAGCGCCCATTCATGATATGAAAATAAGGCTAACGCTAAATTCCAAGGTTGAAATAATCGATATTCAGTTAGACATGGATTCACATCCCTACGAGGTTTGCCCAGGGGTAATCCCTTCGTTCAAAAAACTAAAAGGAGAGAAAATTCAGCGGGGTTGGAATAGAAAGCTTAAGGAAATTGTGGGAGGGGTAAACGGTTGCGTTCATTTAGTTGATTTACTTCGTCCGGTCGGCACCATAGGTTTCAAAACAGTCAAACGCGAGGCGGGACAGGATAATACGCCCAAGGAGGCCCGCGAAGACAGGTCTCCATACCAAATTAATACATGCCATGCTTTATCCAGCGCGGGGCCTATTGTGAAATCGCGCTGGCCTGATCTTTATACCGGCGAGTAAAGGTTTGCTTGTATTCAAAATTATACAAACGATAATGGCTATATGAAGCAAAAAAGACTTTCTTCAGATCTGTTCGCCGGCACATCGGATCCCGGTAAAATCAAAGATGGGCTCAAAATTTGTGATATGGCCAATTGTAATAAGATTGGGGAGTTTAAGGCGCCCAAATCGCCAGATCGTCTGGAGGAATACTTTTGGTTCTGCCTCGAACACGTGCGGGAATACAATCGATCCTGGAATTATTATGAGGGGATGACTGAAGAGGAGATAGAACGTCACATCCGACTTGATATTACCTGGCAGCGACCGACGTGGCCGTTCACAGGGAAACGCAAAAATGGGTCGTCGGAATTCAATCTCGGACCTTTTGGAATTGGAGACTGGAACACCGAGTTAAAAGTAGATAGGCATTCAGAAAAAACAGGGTGGCATCCAAGACCACGTTCTCCGGAGGAGGAAGCAATTAAAATTTTGACAATATCTGCGCCCGTAACTGTGCAAGAAATTAAGTCTCAATATAAAAAATTGGTAAAAGAGAACCACCCGGACTCCAATGGCGGTGATAGAAGATCAGAAGAAAAATTGAAATCAATCAATCACGCTTATTCGGTGTTAATGGCATGCAGCGAAATACCCTAAAGTGATCTGGGGCGATAGATTACAAAAAATCTATGCAGAAGCAGCTTTCCGAATTTTACTTTTAAGTTTTATCGCTTTTTCAGTTAACTTGTCGTCCGGGCATGTTAACAGGTAAGAGTCCAACCCTCCATTTTTCTCTATAGATCGGATCGTTCGAGTGGATAATTTCAATTTTACCTTTTCACCGAGAGCATCAGACAAAAAAGTAGTCATTTGAAGGTTCGGCAGAAAACGACGGCGCGTTTTATTTTGGGCGTGACTAACATTATTTCCAGTTAACACTCCTTTACCTGAAATCTCGCAACGACGTGACATAATTCCACCATTATCCCCAAAGGACTAGCTTAAACCTATAATGAGCGGTTTTTTAAAGGTGCTTGACACCATCGTCAAGGCTTTTAAACCTTGCAATACCTTGCAAAATTTTAGTGAATTTTAGCGCAGCAACAGATGGTGGACCTAGCCAACGAGCCATCAAGGTAAGTGGCGATAGTAGCGGGAAGCGCGCGCAATATCGGTAGCGCAATAGCCATAGAGTAAGCGCGAGCGGGAGCATCTGTAATCGTCAACTATCGTTCATATGAAAATTTGTGTTGTCAGGTAAAAACAGAAATTGGAGGAAATGGGGGTAGTGCTGCCATCGCGATGGGAAACATAGGCGACCCCCAATCGGCTAACTTAATTATAGAGACAGCCGTTGACGGTTCTGCTGTCCTAAACATTATGATAAATAGTGTCTCGTTTCGCTCCAATCTTCCTCTATCTGAGGTTGATACAATAGATTGGGATCGGATAGCCGAAACTTGCTTGAAAGGTTCGATTAACCTCTCAAAACTCCGCATACTTTTGATGATAAAGCGGGTTGGAGGCGCGATTGTCCCTCTCGCAGGGATATCTTTGGATTAGGGGAATTCGGGTGGATCCCCTATAATAACGCCAAAGCTGCACTTACGGGACTTACCCGTGGCCTGGCCATTGAAATTGCCCTAAAAATACTTGGGGAAACACCGCAGTTGCGGATAGGCTTGACACCCTACGAGGTGCAGATGTCCCTACTCAAGGGTTTAATCAAGAGCCAGATATTCCACTCGGACGATTGGGTGCCCCCAAAAATATGGCTAATTGGTCCTCTTTCTGGTGGGAACTAAATCCGCTAACTTGCGCGGTCAAACAATCCATTTAAATGGGGCGGCTCTCTGTCCCCATCGGAAACCAGCTTCCTAAACAAGTGAGGCGCAGGCGTTCTGAATGCGTGCGCAGGCCTCCCTTAACAGTTCTGTGTCGGTAGCGTATGATATACGAAAATGAGGAGATAACCCAAAAGCAGCACCCTGAACAACCGCCACCCCCTCGCTCTCAAGCAGATAAGTGACAAAATCTGTGTCGTTTACGACTAATTTACCATTTGGGGTAGTCTTGTTTATAACGCCGTCGCAACTTGGATAAACATAAAATGCTCCCTCCGGCACGAGGCAGTTTATTCCCTCAGCTTGGTTTAACATTGAAACGACTAAATCGCGTCGTTCTCTAAACAACTTATTATTTGGAAGGATAAATTCTTGCGTACCCTCTAGCGCCTCTACTCCTGCTGCCTGCGAGATTGAGGTTGCATGAGTTGTGCTTTGAGACTGGATATTGTTCATGCCTGATATCAGCTCTTCAGGACCGGCCGCATAGCCGAGCCTCCACCCTGTCATAGAATACACTTTGGACATTCCGTTCAGAATAAGCGTTCTATGGTATAGCTTGGGCTCCACTTCAGCGATTGTTGAAAAAGTAAAATCGTCGTAAATCACATGCTCATAAATATCATCAGTTAATATCCAAACATTTGGATATTGCAGGAGTATATCTGCAAGTTCTCGAAGCTCTTTTGTTGTATAAGCAGCCCCTGTTGGGTTGCTCGGAGAATTTAAGATAAGCCATTTCGTATTGGGAGTAATTACCGATCGGAGAGCCTCGGGGCTCATTTTAAACCTCTTTGTCTCCGGGCAGTTTACGAAAACCGGAGTGCCTTCAGCCAACGCAACCATATCCGGGTATGACACCCAGTATGGAGCAGGAATGATCACCTCATCCCCAGCATTTAGAGAGGCCATCATTGCATTGAATATTATTTGTTTGCCACCGGTTCCGACCGTTATTTGTTTTGTTGGGTCATAATTGAGACCGTTCTCTCTTTCCAGCTTGCCAGCAATTGCATTTCTGAGAGCCAATGTCCCTGGGACAGGGGTGTATTTTGTTTCACCCCTGCGGATCGCCTCTACTGCAGCTTCTTTAATATTATCTGGCGTGTCAAAATCGGGCTCCCCAGCACCCAACCCTATAACATCTCTCCCTTGAGCTTTTAACTCACTCACAAGACCTGTAAGGGCATTTGTAGCCGATGGTTTTATGCGGGATAGGCGAGATGCGAGAATAGACATATTGGAACCAAGATCAGGTAAAATAGAGCAGAAAAATAGTCTCGCATTTTTAAAGTTGCAAGAAAACTTTCTAACCCGAAAATAAATCCCTTCACTCAGAGCATTAGCCCCAACGAGATACATAATTTATGTTAATCAATATGGAATCTGTTTTTTACCCTTGTATAAAATTTTTAAGCTTCAACTCAATTAATTCCAATTTTTTAAACTTGAGGTTTAATTAAAGAGTTTGGGAGCAAGCTCTGAAACGGGACGTAACTGATATGAATGCATATGAATTATTGGGCATAGAGCCTACTGCTAAGCATGGCGCAATAAAAAAAGCTTATCGAGAGCTAGCAAAAAAACTTCATCCAGATCTAAACGCAGGCGATGCGGCCGCGACCGAAATGTTCAAAAAGATAACAGCTGCCTATAATGTGGTCGCAAACAGTAAAACTAGAAAAGAATACGACTTTAAACAATTTAAATCTGATCCGTCTCAACCACACTCAGAGGGCTGGGAAAAAGGTGGAGCATGGTTTGATTTTGAGATTGACGAAAGAACAGGAGAGCGGCTTGCAGATTTATTTGGAGATATTGCTGGTACGCGCTTGGGACGTGTTAAAGGCGCGGCGGCCACTTCTATGGTTATGAAAGGTCAAGATATTGCCGTCAGATTGGACTTATTAGCTTCAGAAGCCAAAAGTGGTGTATGCAAGCTGGTTAAAACTATGACGGGATTAACAGTTGCGGTTGATATACAAAGTGGATCAGTTCACGGACAAAAAGTCAAAGTCAATGGATTTGGAGTTGAAGGTTTTGGCGGAGGTGAGCCGGGCGACCTCAACGTAATTCTTAATGTCAAACCTGATCCAAAGTTGCCAACTTAAACACAATAAAATTTCATGATTTTTAATTTGAACCGAAATCAAATGCCAGCTGTATCCCAGTTTTATGCGGTTCAGTATGATTCAAATGAGGTTGAGAAGTCTCTGCGCTCGAAAATCTAATAGAGCCGATCACCTTGCGTTAAACAACGCCGAAAGGTTCGTTCCTGCTGACGCGGCCAATCAGTTCTGGCGTGCAAAGTCGAGTAGTTATCCCACCCGATAATGTCCCCAATCTTCCAAGTGTGCTCATAAAAATTTGATTTATCCTCTATGATATCACAAATTTCGTCGAGCACTCGGCGACTTTCATCATCACCCATACCCTCTATTTTTGCTGACATTAGACGGCTTACATAGACCGCTATTTTTCCCGAAAAAGGATTTTTCAAAAATAAGGGTTGCCAGTAATGAAGCACATCATCCAAAGATTTATTGGCCAAATCAGGCTTACCTTCTTTGCCATAATCATAAACTTGAAGCACCTTTCGTCCTTGAAGGGTTTCTTTTAATTTCTTTGGGATGAGGTCATAAGCCCTATACAAACTTGCAAACATTGTGTGCCCCCCTGTTGTCGGCAATGCCGTGGGGTAAAGAAAAGAGACATGATAGGGCTTCTGCAGATAGCATTTATCGGTATGAAACCACATTTCCCCATCACCCAAGGCACCGATCAGCTTACCGTCTTCGTCCCTCTTGTTGCTGATCATTTGCATTTTATTATTTGGATCAAAGTGTTTTGACCGCTTTGACTCTTGTTCCGCTGCTTGCTTTGCGCTAGCGGGTTTCATCCGCTCCGCGATTGGTCCAAAACTTCGGGCATAAGAAAATTGCTGCTCCTCGGAAATATCCTGATCCCTGATCAACAAAATAGAATATTCACCAATCAACTCCCTGAGCATTTGCTGAGTTGGCTCTTCCAAAGGTTTTGTGAGATTAATTCCCCGGACCTCGGCACCGATCGCATCGTGCAGCGGAACCGTATCAATGTAATCAGGAATTCTGAGCTGAGTGGCCATATTTGCTACTCCCCATTTTGACCCTATTATCCGACGGAGGATAGACCTTTGGCAAGACCTATCGCAAATGCTTTCCGATAATGTTCGCTAATGCAAAACTAATTGATGTTCGGAGAAATAAACTTGACGCATCGGTCAGCTTTGATCATTTTTTTTTGAAAAAAGGTTAGAAAATGCCGCATGATATAACGGGCGAACCGCATTGGCATGAGCCAAATGGCAACACGTATGCCGGGACCGCTGCTTGGAACCGACGGGCCACCCCGTACGACAGATTTATGGCTGCACAAGACGTACCAATTATTCGCGACATTGTAATTCCAGATTTACAAAATGTTGCTCTCGGAAACTGGCCTGATATGGGAGGCCGCGGAGCTTTCATCCAGCTATTTGGCACTGAGGGTCTCTGGGGCTCATATTTGGTCGAAGTGCCAGGAGCTGGCGCCTTGAACGCAGAGAGGCACTTATATGAGGAAATTTTTTTAGTTCTCGAGGGTAGAGGTACCACAGAAATCTGGGCCACTGATGGGGATCCTCCTGAAATCTTCGAATGGGAGAGAGGCAGTCTTTTCTCTATTCCACTGAATAGTTTTCATAGAATTGTTAATTCGTCTTCAAACCCCGCGTTATTACTTGCTGGGACCTCGGCACCAAACATATTCAACCTTTTAAATGATCAACATGTAATCTTTAAAAGCGATGTTAGTTTTCCGAAACGTTTCAATACCCAAGGAAATAATTTTGAAACAAAAGATGGTTTAGAGGAGGATGAGGCACGAGGATTAGCAATGCGTCGGACAAACATTATTCCCGATGTGTTTGCAACCGAACTCTATCTCGATAATCGCCGAACGCCAGGTTATCGCCGGCTAGAGCCAAAAATGGCTGAAAACATATTTTACCAATATATCGGTGAGTACCCGGCTGGTCACTATTCTAGAGCCTATTACCCTGGCGAGGCCGCAGTATTTATCTCCATTGGTGGCGTAGGCTATTGTAATTCTTGGCCTGAGGACATCGGACCAACACCTTGGAAAACCGGATCTCAGGACGAAGTGCTAAGAATAGAGTATGGATTTGCTAGCATGATCTCCGCATGCCCTATGCCAAGGTTGCGCTGGTTCCACCAACATTTTAACTCGGGCCGTGATCCATTGAGGTTGCTGGCTTGGTATGGCCCTAACAATCACCGGGCGCAAAAAGCCGGAGTTCCAGGAGAAATGATTGCGGATGAAGGGGTTTTGGAAGTCGACAAGCCAGGAGGAACCTCCATACCCTATTGGATGGAAGACCCTGCGGTCCGTTTAACCTTTGAGAGTGAATGTGCGAAAAATAAATCAAACAGCTTTATGGAGGATCATTATTTCAGGGAGGGAACCACTTGGAATTTTTCAAGCGGCGGATAAATGAGTGATCAAGCTGAATTAACTGGACGGATTTTTTTTGCAAATCCGACACGCAACCTATCAGTAGAACAAAAAACTAATCTTAGAAGCATCGGCATCGATATCGGCTCAACGACCACCCACTTAATAATCTCGGATATACGGCTAGAGCAAGAAGCAGGCAAATATGTCGTCGCAGATAGAGGTGTATTTTTTGAGTCGGAAATCATTCTTACACCCTACTCGGGAAATCAGTTAATCGACGTTAATTCCCTGAGAAAATTCATACATGAACAATTCCGATGGGCGGGGGTCTCTCCCGAAGACATAGATACGGGAGCAGTTATAATGACCGGCGTTGCGTTGATGCAAAAAAACGCTCGCGCTATTGGAGATCTTTTCTCACTAGAGACGGGCAATTTTGTCTCGGTGTCCGCAGGTGATCGATTGGAGGCCGCGTTATCCGCATTCGGATCAGGGGCAGTTACTAATTCGCAATTAACGGGCGCCACCATAATGAATATCGACATTGGGGGAGGCACCACAAAAATATCCATTTGCCGAAACGGTAAGATTATGGGCGTTACAGCTTTAGAAATTGGAGCCCGACTAATTTCTTGGGACCAAAATTGGGAAATCAGGAGACTTGATAAGACAGGCGAATATTTCGCCGAAAAGGTTGGGGCAAATCTTTCCATCGGAAGCAAAGGATCGAAGAATAAAATAGAAGAAATTGCTTCACAGATGACCGAGGTACTTTTCGCGGTTATTTCGCAGCAAAAACTGGAAGATGAAATCAAAAACCTACATCGAATTCCCCCACTTGATTGGCGGGGTCCGATAGATGCAATTACTTTTTCCGGGGGTGTCGCGGAGTATTTTTATGGATATGGTTCTAACCTTCAAACCGATATGGGGCCTATCATCGCAGAGTCTTTGAGGGATAAACTGGCCAAAACCAATTTTACGATCAAGGAGCCTGTAGAGAGTATTCGCGCCACGGTCATTGGCGCATCACAATACTCTTCCCAACTATCCGGCACGACGGTTTTCATCAGCCCGATAGAAAGCTTGCCCCTTCGAAACATTCCGGTGATTAGACCTGTGCTTTCGTTGGGCAAAGGACCGATTGAAGAGAATTTAGTCGCTGAAATGATCCGTGAGAGATTGGTTTTTTTTGGTTTAGAAACAAGCCAACAAGCTGTTGCAATTTGCTTCGAATGGGAAGGTTCGGCAACGTTTGAAAGGATAAATTCTTTTTTGAAAGGCGTGATAATAGGCATGAACCCCGTCCTTTCTGGAGGAAGAGCACTCATTTTAATATCCACAGGAGACATCGGACGAATATTTGGAAGGCATGCCAGAGAGGAACTCTTATTCAAAGAGCCGATCGTATCAATCGACAGCATTGATTTGGCGGAATTCGATTATATCGATATTGGCAGTCCTTTATTGCAATCCGCTGCAGTCCCTATCGCTATAAAGTCCCTGTTATTTTCATAAAACTAGGAAACTAGAGACCTAAACGAAAGAAC
>CAJXEC010000017.1 GCA_913052165.1 uncultured Rhodospirillaceae bacterium | reverse complement strand
ATCATCAATCATAACACCGATATAACTGCCTGCGCGATCAAGAATAAACCGATCACCCCCAACGCACCGAAGAGCGGCATTAATTCCCGCCACCACGCCTTGACCTGCCGCCTCCTCATAACCGGTCGTTCCATTAATCTGTCCAGCTAAAAAAAGCCGAGACAACTTTTTTGTCTCTAGAGTCTCAGAAAGCTCCCTTGGATCAACATAGTCATACTCTATCGCGTAACCCGGCCGGAGCATCGTCGCCCGCTCGAGCCCCGGAATAGTTTTTAATAATTCAAGCTGCACGTCTTTGGGCAAGCTTGTCGAAATGCCATTTGGATAAACCGTATGATCTTCGAGACCTTCTGGTTCCAAAAAAATCTGATGTCTCGTCTTATCCGAAAACCGGACAATTTTGTCTTCTATAGAAGGACAATATCTTGGGCCTGTCGATCCTATTTGGCCGCTATAAATTGGGGCCCGATCCAAATTCCTTCTGATGAGCTCATGACTTTCCGGAGTGGTGCCAGTAATAAAACAGGAAATTTGGGGAACAAGAATTTCCTTATTGAGGAACGAAAACGGTCTAGGGGGGGTATCGCCCTTTTGCTCAGCCAACATCGACCAATTTATCGTTCTGCCATCAAGCCTAGGAGGCGTGCCCGTCTTCAATCTACCAAGAGAAAAGCCAAAGCTCGACAAAGTTTGAGATAGTCCATTAGTCGGGGCCTCCCCATAACGACCCGCAGGCCTTTTCTCCTCCCCGATATGTATGAGGCCCCCCAAAAATGTCCCTGTCGTTAAGATCACCGCTCCGGCAGTGAACTCTTCCCCAGTTTCTGTGATTACACCATTTACCCGATTACTCTCGACCAAAAGGTCGGCTACCTCCGCTTTCCTTATTTCAAGGTTATCCTGTTGGAGAAGAATTTCTTGCATGGCCTCGCGATATAACTTCCGATCGGCCTGCGCCCGAGGCCCTCGCACGGCCGCCCCTTTACTCGCATTCAATACCCGAAATTGAATGCCGGAACGATCAATAACCCGACCCATGACGCCATCAAGAGCATCTATCTCGCGCACCATTTGGCCCTTTGCCAGGCCTCCAATGGCCGGGTTGCACGACATTTCGCCTATAGTTTCAATTTTATGGGTGAGCAAAAGGGTCTTGGCTCCGACCCGGGCAGCGGCTGCAGCTCCCTCACAGCCGGCGTGGCCCCCTCCAATAACAATAACCTCGAATTCACTCATGACATCACTTCTACACCATTCCATGAGATGACAAAACGACCCGGGTGATGGAAATCCGAGTGTTTCACGTGAAACGTCTTATTTTCCGATACAAAATTCATTAAATAGTCGATCTAAT
This sequence comes from uncultured Rhodospirillaceae bacterium, assembly GCA_913052165.1. Lineage (GTDB taxonomy): Bacteria > Pseudomonadota > Alphaproteobacteria > MPNO01 > UBA2964. The sequence continues at coordinate 30,981 of CAJXEC010000017.1, read as the reverse complement.
ATATCCTCCACATCAACATGCCCTGTAATCTTACCTATCGCCCGAGTGGACAATCTAATATCTTCGGCTATTAACTCTATTTCCGACCCTTCTGCCGCTCTATCAAGGTGCATCAAACAACTTTCCAAGGCTTCCCGATGACGCCGCCTCGTCAGAGGTGCGGACCCCTCCCGGGGTAACATTCCCTGTAGTTGAGTCTCTATTTTTTTTACCAATTGATCGCAATTCTTGCCAGTTTTTAGAGATATGCTCAACGTTCCTGAAACAGGAGACGCTCCCAAATCTGATTTGTTCCAAACTTCTATAGAAGGAGGCCTTCCATCACCAGCCACCGCGATAAAACCAGAGTCCTCTAACTCGGGGCAATCAGGTGCTCTCACCAGGATCTGGAGATCTGCATCCGCTGAGACAGATAAAGCCCTTTTTACGCCCTCTTCCTCGATCTGATCCGTACTTTGTCGTAACCCTGCAGTGTCTGAGAATGTGACTGGCAGCCCGCCTATAGCACACCTTACCTCAATAACATCTCGTGTGGTTCCCGCCTGCTTTGAGACAATAGCCGCGTCTCTACCGGCAAAAAAGTTTAAGAGACTTGATTTGCCTGCATTTGGCGGACCTATAATTGCTAACGAAAAGCCTGAACGAATTCTCTCTCCGACTTTATTATCTTCAATATATTGACTAATAATGTTCTTAAAATACAATATATTGTGTTTTGTTTCTTTTATTAAATGTTCGGGTAAATCTTCTTCGGGAAAATCTATCCAAGCCTCTAGATGGGCTAATACACCAATTAACTCATCGCGCCAAAAGTCGCATTTTTTTCCAAAAGTCCCGCTTAGTTGGCGCAGCGCTTGTAACCTTTGAGCCTCAGTTTCCGCAGCAATCAAGTCAGATAACGCCTCAACAGATGTTAAATCCAACTTACCATTTTCAAAGGCTCGTCGCGTAAACTCCCCTGGCTCCGCTAGTCTCAGCCCATCGAAGGCTGCCAGAGATTTAAGGATCGCATCAACGGTAGCGATTCCCCCGTGAACATGCAGTTCTACCACATCTTCCCCGGTAAAAGAAGCGGGCGATGGAAACCTTATCACCAGCCCTTCGTCCAAAATCTCACCTGATTTTTCGAAAATTTTTCTCACTAAAGCAAGTCGAGGGGGCGGCAAACTGGATCTCGTAAGATCCGCAACTGCCTCGAAGGCTAGCTCGCCGGAGAGACGAATAATTGCGACCCCGGAGACACCGGCCCCACTCGAAAGTGCAAATATCGTATCTAACGCCAAACCTACACCTCCTCCAACGCATAATTATTTTGGCTATTTCTTATAGCGAGCTGCGCCTATACAATGTCAATATGTTCCTCAATAAGCTAACACTCGAGACAAACCTCAACCTGCCTCAGCTCGCAAAAAGTCATTTACATTAACAGCCATGGAGCCCAGAAGCTGTAGCCAAAGCCAAGTAATAACGAAAGCCAATTTTGCTATCATCAGGACATGCGCGTCGGAACTGATTTCATATCGTGTCTCGAGAAAACTTTGAAAATTACAAGACATAAAAACTGATGACCGATTTTCTGGGGAATATCAAGCCAGATCGCGAAGAACACCCCAAAGTTGATGCAATTTATCAAGAGGCGCTATCGCCAATAAAACAGCAGAGAGGCTGCCCTCTTACCTTTTGTAAAAACGAAACAAGAAAGCTCTTTTGGCGCGATTGCCCAATACCCTCCAGACGCCCCGCGTGGTCAACTGAAATTTTCCGGTATTCTGAAGACCGGCCCTCTACGGTATTTAAATGCCATCGTTAAGCTTTAATTCTCCAATCGGTCCCCTCACCATTCACGAACAGCGCGGCGCAATAACAAACTTATCTTGGGAGCGACAGACGCATAGGGACGTGTCGTCTCTTCTTATTGAGGCTGAAAAGCAAGTCCAAGAATATCTTCATGGGACAAGAACAAACTTCGACCTCCCCAAAAAACCTTATGGCTCCGAGTTTCAGTTGAGGGTTTGGCAGGAAATAGCAAAAATTCCTTACGGAAAAACTGCCTCGTATGGCGATCTCGCCTCAAAGCTCTCCTCATCCCCCCGCCCCGTTGGCACTGCGTGCGGTAAAAATCCCATTCCAATCATTATCCCTTGCCACCGAATTATAGCCAAAACAGGACACTTGACCGGCTATTCTGGTGGAGAAGGACTGGATACAAAAAGCCTTTTATTGAGACTTGAGACAAAATTATGTTCAAGATGACAATTAAGTTCTGTTTAAATACACTAAAACCAGTATGAATTTAAAGCACATCCCTAACAAAAATGCCGCTGCTATTGCTGATCAGCTAGCCGGCGAAGTTTTCTGGGATTAACCCAGCTTCAGAGACTAACAAATGATACACGCGATAGTTGTAAACAAAACAGGGGATCCATCCGCCCTTCGTTGGCAGTCTATAGATACACCAGAACCAAAAACTGGCGAGGTCACCGTTAACACAACTGCGGTTGGCTTGAATTTCATTGATACCTACCACCGGAGGGGTCTCTACCCAATCGAGACACCGTTCATCCCCGGGGTAGAGAGTGTTGGGTTAATAAGCAAAATAGGCAGGGGGGTATCGGGTTATAAGCTCGGAGATAGAGTTGCTTGCGTATCGGAACCCATGGGAGCATATGCAGAAGCAAGAACTTTTCCCGCTGCTCGGCTACTGAAAATACCCAAAGATATCACGGATCGAACAGCCGCCAGTATGATGCTCAAGGGCTTGACTGCCGCGATGCTCGCGAGACGTGTCTACAAAATAAAAAAGGGCGAAACCATTCTAATCCATGCCGCGGCTGGAGGAGTTGGCCTTATTTTAACCCAATGGGCAAAAGCCATTGGGGCGACTGTTATTGGTACGGTGGGTTCTACGGCCAAAGCAAGGCTGCTCAAATCCTATGGTGCTGATCACGTCATAAATTACAAAAGGCAAGATTTTGTTCGAACGATCGATCGTCTAACCCATAAAAGAAAACTGCCGGTAGTTTTCGACTCCGTAGGGGATGCCACTTTTCCCGGTTCTTTGGATTGTCTTAAACCTCGAGGCTTGTGGGTAACCTACGGTAACGCCTCTGGACCTGTCCCTGCTTTTGCCCCACTAATACTGATGCAAAAGGGCTCGCTCTTTATGACCCGTCCACTGCTTAACCATTACATTGCCAAGCCTGAAGATTATGCAAAGCTCGCGAGAGAGTTATTTTCCATGGTTCGAAAAGGCGCGATACAAATACCAATTAAACAAATTTACTCCTTGAAAGACGCCAAAAGAGCTCATGCTGATCTAGAAGCAAGAAAAACAATCGGATCCACGTTGTTAATCCCCTGACGCCATTCTTTCTTTATTGGTTCATAGACTCGAAGAAGTCTTCGTTATTCTTAGTCGTTTTAAGTTTTTCGATTAGAAACTCCATCGCGTCTCCGGTACCCATCGGAGATAAAATTCGACGCAAAACCCACATTTTAGCTAGAGTTCCCTTGTCTACCAACAGTTCTTCCTTCCGGGTTCCAGATTTTGTAATATCCATTGCCGGGAAAGTCCGTTTGTCAGCAAGCTTACGATCTAGAACAATTTCAGAATTACCGGTTCCCTTGAATTCCTCAAAGATAACTTCATCCATTCTCGAACCCGTATCAATCAAGGCTGTCGCTACGATGGTCATTGAACCTCCTTCCTCAATATTACGTGCTGCACCGAAAAATCTCTTCGGTCTCTGCAGTGCGTTTGAGTCCACGCCCCCCGTCAGAACCTTACCTGAACTCGGGACCACCGTATTATATGCACGGGCCAATCTTGTAATCGAGTCTAAGAGGATAACAACATCGCGGCCGTGCTCAACTAAACGTTTAGCCTTTTCAATAACCATCTCTGCTACTTGTACATGACGTGTTGCGGGCTCATCAAAAGTAGAACTAACTACCTCTCCATTAACGGAGCGCTGCATATCAGTCACCTCTTCCGGCCTTTCATCAATAAGAAGAACAAGTAGGTAAACCTCCGGATTATTTTCTGTAATTGAATGCGCGATTGTTTGCAGCATCATAGTTTTGCCAGTGCGCGGCGGAGCCACAATAAGAGACCTTTGTCCCTTTCCGATGGGTGATACGATATCCACCACGCGAGGTGTCAAATCTTTGACTTTTGGATTATCAGCATCAAGTTTGAACTTTGATTCTGGATACAATGGCGTAAGGTTGTCGAAGTTAATTCTTTGCCTTACTTTTTCTGGGTCTTCAAAATTTATTTGATTGACTTTGAGTAGCGCAAAATATCGTTCCCCATTTTTAGGCGATCTTATTTGCCCCTCTACAGTATCTCCCGTCCTTAAACCAAAGTGTCTAATTTGGCTTGGAGATACGTAGATATCATCGGGACCCGGTAAATAATTTGCCTCAGGGGCCCTGAGAAACCCAAACCCATCTTGCAGTACCTCCAGCACACCATCACCATATATAGCGACTTCGTTGTCAGCTAGATGTTTCAAAATAGCAAACATCATTTCTTGTTTGCGAAGACTAGACGCATTTTCAATTTCCAGTTCTTCTGCGTACGCTAACAGTTCACCGGGTGATTTTTGTTTGAGTTCTTGTAAGTGCATTTTTAATTCTCTACATAGGAAAATTATTCTGAAGATTTATGTAAACGGGGGACCTTGGGGGCTCTGTAAAATTTGAGAATTCTTCTAAGGCGGGACTCTCAGACGAGAGTTAATTTTAAAGCGTTTACTCGTTGCATCCACAACTGTCAATAGTCTTCATATCGGTCTTACTGCCCTGGTTTAACTATCACCAAAAAAACAATGACAATCATCAATAAAGTCGGCACCTCGTTAGCAATACGGTAAAATTTTTCGGACCTTCGATTAAGATCGCTGTGAAACGTCCTCTGCCACCAAGAAAAATTGATATGCACTGCCATTAAAAGTATCAATGCTAAAATTTTAGCAGATACCCACCAAGCGGACCAATCAATTACACCAGGAGTCAAAAATAACAATACTCCAAACAATAGACTGGCAACCATCGCCGGGTTCATTATGTATCTGAGCAATCGATATTCCATCTTTTTCAGGGTCTCAGATAGCTCTGACCCGAGCTCAGCAGACGCGTGATAGACAAACAGTCTAGGAAGGTACAAAAGCCCCGCCATCCAAGCAATGATCGATACTATATGAAGACTCTTAATTATCAGGTAATAGTCTGATAGAATACTCATCAGCATTTTTAAAATGAGGGACAGTCGCCTCTAAGCGGGCAATCTGCTCGGGTGTTATCGCATGGGAGTTGCTCACAATCAGTAATGATATTTTTATCACCCTCAATACTGTGAGTAACCATATTGGCTAACCCTTTTATGAAGTGCCCATCTGTTTGAACGGTTTCTATACGTTTATATGTCTGAACCCCAGCGGTTCGTGCCAAATGTTTATATTCAATATCTAATTCAACGAGTGTTTCTGAGTGCTCTGATACAAAAGCGACAGGAACAATTATTACCGATCTTTTGTCTATTCCAGCTCTTTTTATCTCCTCATCCGTATAAGGCTTTAACCATTCAACTGGTCCCACCCTACTTTGATAGCAAATTACATAATCTGGATCATCCAGACCCGCTCTTCGCAATATTTCTTTAACCGTCAATTCTACCTGCAACTGATAGGGATCACCTGATTCAACTATACTCTTCGGTAGCCCATGCGCAGAAAACAAAATGCGTGTTTCAGTCTCTACCTCATTGTACGCTAACACGAGCTTTCTCGCTATTGCCTCCGTAAATCCAGGATTGCTTGGATAACAACAGATTGTCTTGACCTGGCTTGATGGTTTTGGACAAGCTTTGTTCCAGGCGGCATAAAAAGACTGCGTGGTAGTCGTTGAAAATTGGGGGTATAAAGGAAGTAAGAGGATTTCGTCAGCGCTAAATGAGACTATCTCTTCTAACACCTCATCAATAAAGGGGTGCCAGTATCGCATCGCGACAAAAACCCTATATATGTGTCTGTGTTGTTCATTTAGAAATCTTTCTAACTCGTATGCTTGATCTTGGGTTTGCTCAAGAATTGGCGATTTTCCGCCAATCTGTCGATATATATCCTTAGCTGTCTCTTCTCTCCGCCAGGATATGTATTTTGCTATTAATAACCTTATGTATTTAGGGGCGCGAATTATGTAAGGATCATAAAAAAGATTAAACAAAAAAGGCTTCACTGCGTCTAAACTGTCAGGACCACCCAAATTGAACAAGATAATAGCAATTTTCTTGTTTTCACTCATCGACTATCTCCTGGCCAGGAGCGAATGACCTCACACAAGGCCTCGACATTCTCTGGGTTTGTGTTTTTTATCACTCCATGACCTAGGTTAAAAATAAACCCTGGCTGATCTCCGAAAGCTTCCAATATTTTGTGGACGTCAGATTTTAATCTTTCTCCACCAACTAATAATGACATTGGGTCAAGATTGCCCTGAATTGCCAAACTGGGAAAAAGGTATTTCCTGGCCCAATTTAACGGGACAGTTTGATCAATACTAATTACGTTAACCGCTGGGTTCCCGAGAAAATCCAAATATCTTATGCCTGCTAACCTCGGAAATACGATAATAGGCGTTTGAGGGTAAATATTTTTTATCCGTTCACATATTCGTATTATTGGGTCTAAACACCAGCATTCAAAATCAGGAGTGTTTAAAATACCAGCCCAGCTATCAAAAATTTGAACCGCGTCTGCCCCAGCTTCAATCTGATTGATCAAATGCGTGGCAATAGAAGACTCCAAGCTTTTAAAAAGGTCCTGTAATAGGTCCGGATTTTCAGATGCTAACCGCCTTATTTGGAGAAACTCCCGGCTAGTTCCACCCTCAACCATATACGTAGCAAGTGTCCAAGGTGCGCCACTAAATCCTATAATTGCTGTACCTTCACCAAGGCGCTGCCTAGTGATTTTTATTGCTTTATAAACAGGCGTTAACCGTTCTGTTATCTCTTTGAAATTTAATGCTGAGATATCATCTTTATTTTTTAATGGCGTAAGTTTTGGGCCTTCTTTTTCTTTAAAAACTAATTTACTTCCAGCCGCATGAGGAATCACAAGAATATCAGAAAATATAATTGCGGCGTCTAATTGAAACCTCCGAATTGGCTGAATGGTCACTTCTGAAGCTAAATCTGGGTTATAGCAAAGATCTAGAAATCCCCTAACCTCTGTGCGAATTTTCCGATATTCTGGCAAATAACGGCCAGCCTGTCTCATGAGCCAAATTGGTGGTCTATCAACACGAATTCTACGTATAGAATTTAGAAACCTTGTTCTGGAGGATAGTCGATCCATCAGTGAAACTCGTTTTAATTGGGACGTCCATTAAAAAATATATATTATAATATGTTGTTTTAGTTGTTGAAGCTGTGAAAATTGAGGATTAACAACGAAGAATAAGAATAGCTTTTTTTAGTGGATATTCTCGATAAGAAAAAACTCATGATTTCATCTGCTTCTAGCATATAAACAATAAGTAAATGCGGGAATAATTTTTTCCACAGTCCGTCAATTCTGGTGATAAATTTTTATCCCCATGAATTTGTCTTTTATGCACATCTGGAAAGTTTAAGGAAGTAAATTTAATTAAGCCGAAGTAATTCGGGATCCTTTGAAAAATTTCGACTTATCCAGTATTATAAAAAGATCTGCAATTTGTAATGTTAATAGATAGGTTAGAATTCTATCTGAAGTCTTATGCAAACCGTTCGCGAATGCCAAATTTTTACTATGCAACTGGATAAGGCCTTGGGTTTCAGTTGTCCGCTGCTCAAGTTAGACAGAGTAGATAATTGTTATGAAAAACGTTAAATTTATTTTAGCTTCAGAAAGTGTTACGCGTAGGAGATTGCTAGAAAGTGCCGGACTAGTTTTCGATTCTTTTCCAGCGCAAATCGATGAAGAAGAGATTAAAAAATCGCTCGCGGCAGCTGGAGCTCAGCCCCAAGAGATCGCGACATTTCTAGCAGAACAAAAGGCTTGTAAGGTAAGTGAAAAATATCCGGAATCCATTGTGATTGGAGGAGATCAAGTTCTAGAGTTTAATGGCTCTATTTTGAGCAAACCTAGGACCGAGAACAAAGCAAAAGAGCAAATTCTAACCCTTCGCAATAGTCAACATTGTTTGATAAGCTCGGTGTGCGTGGCTGAGGGTGGACAAAGGGTCTGGCACCAAACGAACAAGGCGTTAATGCATTTTAGAGATTTCAGTGATCAGTTTTTAGAGCAGTATCTGATTAAATCTAAAGAGGAACTATATAATGGCCCGGGGGGTTATAAAGTAGAAGGTTATGGCATTCAACTCTTGAATAGAATAGAGGGAGATTTCTTTACTGTTCTGGGATTACCATTAATACCTCTGTTACAGTATCTTAGGACGCGCGGCTTGATGACTTTGTGACCGATAAGAACGACTATAAAATAGCAGGAATTCTGGGATGGCCCGTATCGCACTCTCTATCTCCCCTTATTCACAACTTTTGGATAAAACAATACAACAGGCGCGGTTCCTACATCCCGCTCGCGATTTCTCCCAACGATTTAAAAAGCGCAATAGATGCATGTTGTAGCTTGGGTATGGCTGGTTTAAACCTAACTTTACCACATAAGGAAGCATGTCTATCTGTCTTAGATAAAGTCGACGAAACAGCTCTAGAAATAGAAGCTGTTAATACAATTGTTTTCCAACCTAACGGCAAAACGTTTGGATACAATACCGATAGTTTTGGATTTAGAGCGGCTATCGAAAGTAAGACCCCAAAAGGGTGGAATATATCTGGTAAAACCGTTGTAGTAATTGGTTCCGGTGGTGCGTCCAAGGCAGTTCTACATGCATTAAGAAATTGGGGTGCTGACGAAATTAGAATAACTAATCGAACCGATAGTCGGGCTGAGAATTTGGCTCTACAATTTGGCCCAAGCTGCAATTTTTGGCCATGGAGCGATCGCAATAAAGCTCTCACTGATGTTTCATTGCTGGTAAATACAACTAGCTGTGGGATGCAAGGACAGCCTCCATTAGATCTTGATTTAGATCATCTTCCGAAATCAGCAGTGGTGAATGACATAGTGTATGCACCTCTGATGACGACATTGTTAAAACGAGCTAAAGCTCGGGGTAACCCGATCATAAGTGGTCTTGAAATGCTTTTTCAGCAAGCACGCCCCGGCTTCAAAGCTTGGTTTAATATCGAACCACAGATAACAAACGACCTCAGAAAAACTATTAACGCTGCATTAGTTATGAGCTGAACATTGATCATTTTGGGGTTAACAGGATCAATAGGAATGGGAAAGAGCACTGCTAGTAATATGCTTTTGCGGCTCGGGGTGCCAGTATGTGATGCCGACGCCTTAACACACCAACTTATGGCCCCAAACGGTGCCGCTATAGGCCAAATAAAGAAAATTTTTCCTGGGACGATTAAACACGGAAAGATAGATCGGCAAATCCTCAGCAAATTAGTTTTTAAAGACAGGAGTTTGCTGCACAAATTGGAGGAAATAATCCACCCTATGGTTTGGGAAGCGCAGGAAACATTTTTGAGAGATTGCTCTAGAAATCGATATTCGATAGTCGCACTCGATATACCCCTTTTGTTTGAAAACGGTTCTGATAAGCGGTGTGATGTAACTGCTGTGGTCATAGCCCCCGATTTTCTTCAAAAACAACGTGTATTAAAACGGTTTGGAATGACGGAGCAGAAGTACGCTAGTATAAAATCGAAGCAATTGAGCGATCAGCTCAAACGGAAAAAGGCTGATTTTATTATCAATACCGGTATCGGAAGACGTCACACTTTTAATGCATTATCAAAAATCATATTTTTCTTAAAACAATCGAAACCTCAAATTTGGAGATCGGGATGGCTGACAAGAAAAGGCTAGCAGAAAATGCGTGAAGTAGTGTTGGACACAGAAACGACCGGATTGTCTCCGAAAAATGGTGATAGGTTGGTTGAAATTGGTTGTTTAGAGTTGAAAAACCATGTCCCCACTGGTGAAGTTTTCCATTGTTACATTAACCCGGAGAGAGATGTGCCGGCCGAGGCGGAAGCGGTTCATGGATTAACTACGGAATTTTTGGCCGATAAACCAGTATTTTCGGAGGTGGCGTTGCCATTCATAGAGTTTGTTGGCTCTTCTCCCTTGGTGATACACAATGCGTCCTTCGATTTAGGTTTCATCAATAGCGAATTAGAAGCTTTGGGAAAATGTAGTATACCAAATAGTCAGGCTATTGATACTTTGAGCTTGGCCAGGTCACGATACCCTGGCGCCCCCGCCAGTTTGGATGCGTTGTGTCGAAGATTTTCAATCGATAATTCTTGCCGAACCAAACACGGTGCATTATTAGACGCAGAACTGTTGGCTGAGGTTTATCTTGAATTTCAAGGGGGAAAACAGCCTGGATTAGAGTTAACTGAGCAAATGGTGGTTAATACTAATTTAAAGATTGAGTCGCACTCTGTCACGAGGCCTCCGAGAGCCCATTGTCCTACTGACGACGAACTTATAGCCCATTCCGCACTCATCAAGAAACTTGAAAACCCGATTTGGGACCGGTAGGGCTACCGGATTCAAACTAATCTTCTGGATTATGCTGTTTATTGTATAGTTCGATGAAATCAATTGGCTGTAAGAAAAGGGGGGGAAAACCCCCATCCCGCGTGACATCAGCAATTATATTTCGGGCGAACGGAAAAATCAGCCGGGCCCCTTCTGTGAGCAGGACTGCGCCTATTGCTTCTTGGGGAATTCCCGTAACCTTCATAACAGCTCCGTAAGTAAGCTCTATTATAAATACTAGCTCTTCCCCAGTTTTCGCTTCAGCTTTAAACTGCAAAGTTGTCTCGTGGTAATCATCCCCTATCGGTCGAATACCGGTTGTCACGTCAACACTGATCTCCGGAACATTGGAATTGGCCTTCGGGGCAGAGGGATTCTCAAAAGATAGGTCTTTGGTGTATTGTGCCTCTATGGTTATTTCCGGTGCTATAGAGGCATCATTATCGCCTTCGGGCGTCCCTAGGCTTCCATTTTTTTGTTCGTCTGCCATTAAAAATCCTTTAAATATTTGGGACCTTGGTCGCTAACACGTATGGAATGACCAAACAAGAGACTGGTTGATGATCTTTTTTATAAGGTGGTTTTTAGGTATTATGTGGAGGATCTTCCTCAATAACCTCCCGATAATTAGTTTCTATTGTTTGTCCGGATTGGTACTTGCCTTTTGTATTGTTTTTGACGTCTGCGTAGCCCCAAAAATCGAAACGGCCTCTAAAAAACTGCAAAATTTTTAATCCTAGATAGCGACGACAAGGAGGTGAAAATAGTGCTAGCCCGAGAAGATCGGTGAGGACTCCTGGTGTGATAAGCAAAAGACTTGCTAAGAAAATGCAGGCACCAACAAAGACCTCTTGTGCAGGAAACAAATCTTTTTCTGTGCTCGCTAAGGCATTTTGTAATGTATGTAGACCCTGAGATTGGAATAGCTTGCCGCCGATCAATGCAGATACAAGGATTAATGTTACTGTGGTCCAGATCCCAAAGGCTTCCGAAAATTCGATGAAAATCGCTATCTCCATGAGGGGGACTAGAACGAAAATCGTAAAAATTAGATGTTTCATGCTTGAGATTTACCTGTTGAAACCTTACTTTTTGTAGTACTAAATAGCTGGTTAGCCGTTTGACTTACAACGTAAACTTTAATTTTGAAATAGAATATTGGATTTGGGGAAAGCATGGGCGACGGATTTCAAGCGCTCGACATTATTCTTTTTGCGATGATAGCAGCCTTTCTGGTATTGCGACTAAGAAGTGTTTTGGGCAAAAAAACGGGGCATCAACGGCCGCCGACTTTGGAACGTTCGACAAAAGAAGAAGAGGGTCCAGTTTCTGATAAAAAATTGGTTGAATTTCCGAAATCCAGAAAAGACGTCACTGATAATACGGGTGCTAAGGCGGAGGCGGAAGCTGATGATCCGCTCATACCGGCCTTGACAGAAGTTAAGATTGCGGATCCAAACTTTAATCCGAGTGAATTTTCAGAAGGGGCGAAGGGCGCATTTGAGTTAGTTGTAGAGGCATATGCCAAGGGTGATGAAGAAACTCTCCGTACGTTGTTAAATGACGAGGTATTTAACGATTTCTCCGCCGCGATAAAAGAACGCCATGACGCAGGTGAGAAGTTAGACTTTACTCTTATAGGTATAACAGTGGCTAAAATAATCGATGCCCGTGTCGAGGGTAAAATGGCATTCATCACGATGCAATTTGACTCTGAGCAGGTCAATATTACCCGAGACAAAAATGAAAATATTTTGTCAGGAGACCCAAATCAGATAGAAAAGATCAGTGATATCTGGATTTTTGCAAGAAACACACAAGCCGGGGACCCAAATTGGACACTTGTTGAGACGCGGATCCCTGAAAGCTTATAATCTGCAACTTAGGTGTGGATTTGTCTTTTTTGGGGTGGGGCTACTTCTCATATCTTGTGGGTCTGTTCCTCCCAAGGAAACCATCACTTACACTCCTGTTGAGTACAAAGAAATACCTGGGTGGTCGAAAAAGGGTTTGAGAATAGCTCTTCGGTCCTTTTCGGCGAGTTGTAGCGCTATAACTCGTCATACGTTTCAGAGGGTTCAGAACCTAAAAAGTTTTAATCCTCAAAGTTGGAGAGAGGTATGCGAGAGATCTAAAAACATCGAGTGGCGCACGGATAAGGAAGCTAGAACATTTTTTATGAAAAATTTTGCACCTTGGAGAGTGCACCCGAGCGCGTATGAAGGTTTGTTCACGGGCTATTATGAGATAGAAATCAAAGGATCTCGGAAAAGGACTGATAAATTTAAATATCCAATTTATGCTCGCCCAAAAGACCTAATTGACGTGTCTCTGGAAAAGTTTGACCAGCGCTTACCAAGACGAAAAATATTTGGAAAAGAGAAGAATGGCTCATTAGTTCGTTACTTAACTCGGGCACAAATTGAAAACCAGGATTTGTCAAACAGCACGGACATTTTGGCGTGGGGCGATAATCTTACAGACCTCTTTTTTCTCCAAATTCAGGGGTCTGGAAGGGTGTTGTTGCCAGATAATCAAGTAATTCAAATTGGTTACGCTGCGAACAATGGGCATCCTTATACCGCTATAGGGCGAATATTGATAAAAAGGGGGCTTATTGCAAAAGAAGCCCTCTCGATGCAAACAATAAGGAGTTGGTTGTCGGCGAACCCGAGTAAGGTTGAAGAATTATTTAATCATAATGCGCGTTATATTTTCTTTCGAGAGCTGCCTGAGGCCGGGGTTTTAGGAGCGTTGGGTGTCAAATTAACACCCAAATCGAGCATAGCCATTGATCCTAATTTCATCCCATTGGGAGCCCCAGTTTGGATCAGTACGTCATTACCAGATACTGAAGAGCCTCTTCAGAAACTAATGATATCTCAAGATACCGGGGCAGCAATTAAAGGACCAGTTCGGGCAGATATCTTTTTTGGCTCGGGCAGTGCGGCGGCTGATGTCGCTGGAAGAATGAAACAAACAGGGGAACTCTTTATATTTCTCCCTAAGGCCGATTTTAAATTTAAACCAGTTTCTAGGGTGGTTCCCTGGTGACTAAATTCAATCCAAAAAAGTTGACTGTCGAGGAAAAAAAAGTTTTTGAGGCCGCGATGGAAGATGTGGATAAAATTTCGCCTGGGAAGGTTAAGTATTCTCACCCCGTCGTTTCAGCACCCGAGAGGCGGCCCCGGGATATTAGAAAGCCAGCGATTGCGAGACAATGTAAGTATCCCCCGTCCTATCTTTCCTCAGGTTTATCTGCAGACGTCGATCGAAAAACTCTGTTGCGCTTGAAGCGGGGCCAGTTAAGGCCAGAGACCCGATTAGATTTACATGGAATGTCGCAATCCGAAGCTTTTACGTCTCTGGTGCATTTTGTAACCCACGCTCATACCAGCAGGTTTCGATGCGTCCTCGCAATCACAGGTAAAGGTAATGTAAAGCAGGGTGGTGGGGTTTTGCGCAATCAATTCCCCAACTGGTTAAATTCTAAGGAACTACGACCATACGTTTTAGGTTTTTCTGAAGCCCAGCCGAGAGATGGGGGCGGGGGGGCTTTTTATATTCTTGTTCGCCGTAAACGATCCTAAAGAATAAATTTGTTGAGATCAGCATTTTTGGCGAGACTCCCTACTGTATTTCTTACTTCCTCGGGACCAATAGTGACGATTTGACCTGCCCTATCGGTGGCCGTAAAGCTTATGTCTTCCAATAGTTTCTCCAGAATAGTTTGAAGGCGCCGAGCCCCTATATTTTCTACGGATTGGTTTATTTCAGCTGCGACACTAGCGATTTCCCGGATAGCAGAGTCACTAAATTTCAAGGTAACATCCTCAGTGCCGAGCAACGCCGTATATTGTCTAATAAGACTGGCTTCGGGCTCTGTTAAAATAGCTTGTAGATCATCTATGCTTAGGGCTTTTAGTTCTACCCTGATTGGCAGACGCCCCTGAAGCTCTGGCAAAAGGTCTGAGGGTTTGGATAGATGAAAGGCGCCAGATGCTAAGAAAAGCACATGGTCTGTTTTTACCGGTCCATGTTTGGTTGTAACGGTTGTTCCTTCAATTAAAGGTAGCAAATCTCTCTGTACCCCTTCGCGGCTAACATCCCCTCCATGGCGATCTGACCTTGCGCAGATTTTGTCAATTTCATCGAGAAATACTATCCCATTTTGTTCTACTGCCTCGATCGCGTTTCTGACTATGTTTTCCTCTTCGAGTAAATTATCGCTCTCATCTGATATTAAAATGTCATAGGACTCGCTAACTGTCATTTTTCTTTTAGTTTTCTGGCTCCCAAAGGCTTTGCCTAACATGTCGCTGAGATCCAGCATTCCCATTTGAGCTCCTGGCATTCCTGGTATTTCAAAAGTAGGCAATGATGATCCTGCGGGTGGGGTAGTTTCTATCTCGATTTCCCGGTCATTTAGGGCACCTTCGCGTAGCATTTTTCTGAATTTTTGCCGGGTTTCGGCACTCGAATTTTCCCCTACTAATGCGGTTATCACTCTCTCTTCGGCGGCCAATTCTGCTTTTGCTAAAACTGCCTTCCGTTGCCGTTCCCTA
Source organism: uncultured Rhodospirillaceae bacterium (assembly GCA_913052165.1). Taxonomy (GTDB): domain Bacteria; phylum Pseudomonadota; class Alphaproteobacteria; order MPNO01; family UBA2964. Next base: position 15,782 of record CAJXEC010000017.1, on the reverse strand, counting down.
ATTTCGTGTATTGCGTTTTCTAAAAGGTCTCGAATAATTTGTTCAACGTCCCTGCCAACATATCCAACCTCAGTAAATTTAGTGGCTTCTACCTTAATAAATGGAGCTTGAGCTAATCTAGCTAGGCGCCGTGCGATTTCGGTTTTGCCAACCCCGGTTGGCCCTATCATTAGAATATTTTTCGGGAGAACCTCGTCCCTTAAATCTTCTGCTAATTGTTGACGTCGCCAACGATTTCTTAATGCAACAGCAACTGCCCGTTTCGCATCATCCTGTCCGACGATATATCGGTTTAGTTCTGAGACAATCTCTCTGGGGCTAAAACTAGACACTGGTGTCGATACTCTCAATAGTTAAGTTGGTATTGGTATACACGCAAATTTCTGCCGCTATTCCCATAGCTTTTCGAGCAATTGCCTCCGCGTCGAATTCTTTTACATCAATTATGGCCCTTGCAGCGGCAAGAGCATATGAACCGCCCGATCCTATGCCGATAATGCCGTCGTCTGGTTCCAGCACATCCCCCGTTCCGGTAAGGACCAGCGACTCAGCTTTATCGATTACTGCCATCATTGCCTCAAGACGGCGGAGGTACCGGTCTGTTCTCCAATCTTTTGCTAATTCGACGCAAGCCCGTCGCAATTGGCCGGGATGTTCCTCCAACTTTCCCTCCAATCTCTCGAAAAGAGTGAAGGCGTCTGCCGTCGCACCAGCAAAGCCGGCAACGATAGATCCATCGCCTATTTTTCTCACTTTTCGAGCCGTTCCCTTGATAACTGTGGATCCAAGGGTGACCTGCCCGTCTCCGGCCAGAACCACTTTGTTATCTTTTCGAACCGATAGGATTGTGGTCCCATGCCAGGAATATTTATCTGTATCTTTCAATATACCTCCTGTTTGCCTACTTTTTTCTGAAGTACGCGGGGTAGACCAGTCAATGAAGACATCCACCACTTTCTAGCATGCACTTTCTACCTTCTCCAACAGGGCTAAAAAGATTTGTCTAGATATATCCAATTCATACGTTACATTTCAAATTTAGTCCCTATTACGTGTTGCAGCAATGTGGCATACGTACCCTAAATCACAAATTCGGTCATTTTCACTACTTGACAGACCGCAATTAGGGAGCAGATGAACTACCGAACCGTTATTGTTCCTGGGGCCTTAATACTAGCCTGGCCCAAATAAGCTTCAAAGTATTCTCGAAATAAGTTAAAAGGCTTAAAGGAGAGAGTTATCACCATGCGGAAGTCAGAAATAACGCGTGAAACGCGAGAGACTAAAATTGAGGCTAGGGTAAATCTAGATGGCACCGGTGATTTTGATATTCGAACCGGGATAGGATTTCTTGATCATATGCTAGAACAACTAGCGCGACATAGTCTTATCGATTTATTCCTCAGGGCTTCAGGTGATCTACATGTTGACTTTCATCATACAGTCGAGGACACCGGGATAGTTTTAGGTCAGGCTGTCGCCCAAGCGATGGGCGATAAAAAGGGGATTACCCGTTATGGAAACGCATACGTACCGATGGATGAAACGCTTACCCGAGTTGCGTTGGATATTTCCGGTCGCCCGTATTTGATTTGGCATGTCAAGTTTAGCCGGCCGAAACTCGGAGACATGGATACCGAACTATTTAGGGAGTGGTTTCAGGCGTTTTCTCAAGCTTCGGGCGTTACTCTCCACGTGGAGAACCTGTATGGTCAGAATAACCACCATATTGTCGAATCTTGTTATAAAGCGCTAGCGAGGGCCCTTAGGGCCGCTTTAACCATAGACCCAAGAATGGCCAAGGAGATCCCCTCTACCAAGGGCTTACTTGGCGACGTTTAAATCACGCCCGAGAAGTTAGGCATGAAAATCTTTACTGTTCATTTATCAGACGCCTCAGGGACACGGAGCGACCCTGAATTTGTCCCTGAGACTTTTTCATTCGGGGCATTCTTTGGACTTTTTTTTTGGACTGCTTATCATCGCTGTTGGCGTGCATCATTAGGAATCATTCTTGTTGAACTAATTCTTTGGGGTTCTCAAATTTATTTACCAGTTTCTCTGGATTTTTATCTGCTGATTCAGTTTTTTTTGTGCCTTTTAATCGGTCTCATTGGGCAAGATTTGCGGCGGTCTGATTTAGAAGCGAATGGGCTGAAAATTAGAGCTATAGTTGCAGGCGTTTCCATGGAGGAAGCATTCTTGAGATGGAAAGATAAAACTTTTTTTGACGTCGCCGAAGAGGAGCACATTAGAAAGTACTAGTTTGATGAAAATTATTGTTATTGATTATGGGTCTGGAAATTTGCGGTCTGCAGCGAGGGCGGTAGAGACTGCTGCGAATTCAGTTACCAGAAATTCTAATGTAAAAGTCAGCTCTGAGGTCGTTGATTTGAAGGAGGCAGATCGGATTATACTCCCGGGTCAGGGGTCCTTTGGGGATTGCATGAACGGTTTGGCCGCTCTTGAAGGGATGTTGGAATGTCTCGAAGTCGCCGTGATCCAGAGAGGAATTCCTTTTATGGGGATCTGCGTCGGTATGCAGTTAATGGCAGCCAAAGGTTTGGAGCATGGTGAACGGTCGGGGCTTGGATGGTTTCCGGGATCAGTTGGACGATTGCAGCCGTCAGACAATACCTTGAAGATACCTCATATGGGTTGGAATGATTTAACTTTTCATCGAACTCACCCGGTTTTCTCCGGGCTTCCGAAAAGCCCTCATATGTATTTTGTGCACTCTTACGCATATACTGCGAATGATCATGATGAAATAATTGCTCACGCTGATTATGGTGGTTTGATCTCGGCCGCAATTGGGAGAGATAATTTGATTGGCGTTCAATTCCATCCTGATAAGAGCCAGGAGCAGGGCTTAAAAGTTTTGGCTAACTTTGTCGTCTGGCAGCCGTGATTAACAGTTATGGTTAAACGTGCGGCACCGATCAATATTGAGCAGCCTCATGCGTTGAGTGGGATAGAATTAGCTGATCTTTGTGAGGCCGCGGAGTCCGCAATCATTGATGGTGGAGGGTTTGGTTGGCTTAAACCACCCCCGAGAAAAACCCTTGAAGCCTTTTGGAACGGGGTTTTGTTGGTTCCCGATAAAACTCTTTTTGTGGGCCGGGTGGACGCGCGGTTGGCGGGATCCGCTATTCTGACCAGATTCCCGAGAAATAACGAGGCGCAGCGACATACCGGTAATATATCAAATATTTTTGTGGCTCCCTGGGCTCGTGGCCGCGGGCTGGCTCGCGGCTTAGTGCGGGCATGTGAGCTTTTTGCAAGAAAACAAGGGATCACCTTTATCAATTTGGATGTTCGGGCGACGCAAGCAGCAGCTGTCCGCCTTTATGAGTCACTTGATTATACTCGCTGGGGGGAAAACCAAAACTATGCAATAGTGGAAGGGAAACCGGTTGTTGGATTTTATTACACTAAGCGGCTCAAGACACACCCAAAAAGAAATACCAGCCATCTGAGGAGTCAAAATAATTTAAATGATATTGTTTCCAGCTATTGATCTTAAGGATGGGGTGTGTGTCAGGTTATTAAAGGGAAACTTGAGCCAAGCCACGATCTTCAACGTTGACCCCGCGGACCAGGCACGGGATTTTCAGAAACAAGGGTTTGACTGGCTGCATCTGGTAGACCTCAATGGTGCGGTCGAGGGTCGGTCTGTAAATGTTGAGGCGGTAACTGAGGTGATCAAAGCCACTGACATGCCAGTGCAGTTGGGTGGGGGGATTCGAACGAGAGAGGCGCTTGATCGATGGTTAGAGGCTGGTGTGCAGCGGGCCGTACTTGGGACTGCTGCTCTAGCAGACCCAGATTTTGTGCATCGGGCATGCACAGATTATCCTGGCCAGATCGTCATAGCTATTGATGCTCGAGACGGCAATGTATCGACTGAAGGTTGGACGAAAGTTTCGGGGGTGCGGGCCCTAGACTTAGCCCTTAGATTTGAGAACAGTGGTGCGGCCGCAATTCTTTACACAGATATCAATCGAGATGGAGCGATGGTAGGAGTAAATATAGAATCGACAGTTGACCTCGCGTTCGCGCTTACCAATCCTGTAATAGCATCAGGAGGGGTGGCGTCCATCGATGATTTGATTGAGCTTAAAGCTAGTGAGTCATCGGGTATAGAGGGCGTGATTTGCGGCAGGGCTCTGTACGATGGGCGAATCGATCCAGCCATGGCTTTATCTGTTTTGAGGGGCTAATTTTTTGCTAAAAAAGAGAATAATTCCATGTTTGGATGTCAAAGACGGGCGGACAGTTAAAGGAATAAACTTTATCGACTTAATTGACGCAGGCGATCCGGTGGTACAGGCTAGTTTTTATGATCGTGCGGGGGCTGATGAGCTCTGTTTCTTAGATATCACAGCGTCCTCTGACAACCGCGACACCCTTCTGGACGTAGTAGAACGGACCGCCGAAAAATGTTTTATGCCTCTTACGGTTGGGGGAGGCGTTAGAACTGTAGAGGATATCCGCACACTCCTTTTGGCCGGCGCCGATAAAGTCTCAATAAATACTGCGGCGGTTTATAACCCAGAGTTTGTTGCGGAGGCATCTAACAAGTTTGGCTCGCAGTGCATAGTTGTGGCTATCGATGCAAAAAAAGTATCAACTGGAAAATGGGAAATATTTACCCACGGTGGGAGAGAGTCGACTGGTATTGATGCACTAGATTGGGGTGCCCTGATGGAAACAAATGGGGCTGGAGAGCTCTTAGTTACTTCCATGGATAAAGATGGAACACGCTCTGGTTTTGATTTGGCCCTCACTAAAGGTATAGCGGATAACGTGGGGATACCAGTGATTGCATCTGGGGGTGTTGGAAGCCTCGATCATCTTGTCGACGGTATTAGAGAAGGGCACGCGTCGGCAGTTCTGGCGGCCAGCATTTTTCATTTTGGAGAGTTTACAATCGCAGAGGCTAAAGCTTTCCTTGCGAAAGAAGGAGTGGATATTCGGCCTTTGAACCCAACATAGTTGTGTAGAGTAGCTAAGTTTCATTTTGGTGCAGAGTGTGTTTAATAGGGGAATGAGATGGATAATTGTCAAGACTCCACGGCTATTGTATTGGACCAATTGGCCAACGTGATTAAAAGTCGGAAAAACGCAGATCCTGAAATATCTTATACGGCACAACTTCTGAATGACGGGATCTCTGAAATAGCTCGAAAAGTTGGCGAAGAGGCTGTTGAGTGTGTAGTCTCGTCGTTTTCGAACAATAAAAAAGAACTTATCGATGAGAGCGCTGATTTACTCTATCACCTGTTGGTGTTGTGGACGGCAAATGAAATTTCTCCGTATGAAGTATGGAATGAGATTTCTCGCAGAGAAGGTGTGTCGGGGATCCTTGAGAAAGCGGGTCGCGTAAAGGGCTAACAGATGTGTTAATGTCAGGATATGATGATCAAAATACCTTCGCACGTATTTTACGTGGCGAAATCCCTTGCGACATCGTTTATGAGAATGAGCACGCCCTAGCATTTTTTGACATTAATCCGCAAGCACCTGTGCATATATTAGTCGTTCCCAAAGGCTCGTATATCTCTATCCAAGATTTTACTCAGACTGCCTCTGCAGCGGAGGTGGAGGGCTTTTGGGCGGCCGTTGGTGAGGCGGCCAGGGTTGACCCGCTGATCGATCGAGGCTTTAGAATCGTGAGTAATTCTGGAAGTGATGCCCACCAAGAGGTGCCCCATTTTCATGTGCATATTCTGGGTGGGAGGCCGCTTGGTCCGATCTTAAATAAGTATCGCGATGTTTTTGATAGCAATTAACTGACTCTAATTACAAAAAATAAAATCTCCTGTGAATGGGGAAGGGTCCCAGCCTGCCTCTCAAATAAGGAAAACTCTAACCTGAAGTTTTGTTTATATTGATATTATGGTGCGTCTATTTGAGTTTCGATAGCGTTCCAAACAAGCTTTTCTATATGGATGCCATCCAGTCTGTTGATTTCTTGGATACCTGTCGGGCTGGTGACATTAATTTCAGTTAGATAATCGCCAATAACGTCTATGCCCACAAATAGAAGACCTAATTGTGATAACTGTGGTCCGATTGATGAGCAAATTTCTTTTTCTCTTCTAGTCAATTCGGTCTTTTGGGCTTCACCACCAGCATGAAAATTGGCGCGGGAATCACCTTCCATCGGGACCCGGAGCACTCCCCCCGCTGGTTTTCCATCAACCAGTATTATCCTTTTGTCGCCGCTTCTGACGTCTGGTAGATATTTTTGAGTGATAATTGGTTCGCGATATTTGACGAAAAACATGTCGAGTAGAGAGCTTAAATTTTCATCTCCGGGCTTAATATGGAACACCTCCGCCCCACCGTTTCCATAGAGGGGTTTGATTATTATGTCCTTGTGCTTTTCCCTGAAAATGGAAATTTGTCGTCTATTAGCCGAGATCAAAGTGGGCGGGGCTAAACCTGAAAAATGAGTAACCAGAAGTTTTTCAGGCGAATTTCGTACATTCACAGGATTATTTATTACAAGTACTTCAGGTATGACGTGTTCTAACAAGTAGGTCGCGGTAAGATAAGACATATCGAATGGTGGGTCCTGCCTCATCAAAATTATGTCCATTTCTCTGAGATCTATTTGAACAGGCTGAGCTAATCTAAAGGGGTGATCTTGATCTTGGTTGACCTCAACGATTTCATTCGCACGTGCATACAGTTTACCATCTTCGAGACATAATTCTGATGGCAAATAATGATAAATTCTGTAGTTCCTAAATTTTGCTTCCAATGCCAGCATAAAGGTGCTGTCGGCGGTCACATTGATTGTATTTACTGGATCCATTTGAATTGCGACTTTGAGGCTCATGTGAAACTCCTAGAATAGTCCTTTGTTAGTTGCATTTCGATGACTCCTCCACCGAAAAAATACCATCTTCTCCCCCCTGGAATCGCTCATAGAGAGAGTCTATGGCGTCTCAATAATCACGCCCCCCCGGATCAGGTTACAAAATAGAGTTTGAACCGAATAAGCCTCGGGCGGAAACTTATGTTTGTTAATCCTAATAATTTCCAAACTTTATTATATTATTCTTTGCAGTAGGATTTTGATCTCAATCGCTCGGGAGCTCAGTTTTTTACAATGACATAGTCGACAATTCGCCGAACGTTTTTGGTGTTCCTAGAATGTGCTCTAACTCTTTTTAGTTCGGCAGATGTTTGAGCAATTCCCATCAGATAAACGACCCCATTTGCGGCATTAATGGAATAGTTAATCGAAAAAATAGATTTATCTCGTAAAAGCTTGTCTTTTAATGTGAGTGTGGTCATTTGATCCCTGAGCCAATTTCTCTTTGTATTGGTAACCTGGATTTCATTGAAGACTCGCCTTACGCCCCTGCCCCTTTTGGCTATATTTTCAGCTTTCGCACGGTCTGTTTTCTGGGTAACTGCTCCCGTTAAGAGAACTCGTCCATCGAAAACCGAAACTGTTATAGCTGGCCATGAATACAGTTCTTGCTTCAGGAAAAGCGCATTTATATTAGCTTGGATCGCTAAATCGTTTGCAGCAGTAGCGAGACCCCTCTCCTCCTGAGAGGCTGTAACCGCCGCGGTGCCGGCGCTTAAAATAACATTGGTGCAGCCTGTGGCACCGAAAAAATGTAGTGACAAAAATACCAAAGACGTTGTCACAGAAAATTGTTTGTGGTCGGGCCAACGATTTCGCCAAAACTTATTCAAACTTACACCTTAATGATGATGCCTTACTTGATCATAATGGAAGTGAATTTTTCATGACACCTTGGATTAGGTATATGCTCCTGCTATTAGAAATGAGCATCAATTTTTCCCAAAGTTAAAAATTATTTTGTTATCTCATCGGGGCTTCTCATTTACTCTGTTTTTATGATGTTTTCTTTCAATTTAAGAGCCTGGCGATATACATCGCTTCGCTTCAGGCCCGTCTCTTGTGCGACCAGAGTAGCGGCGTCCCGGAGTGTTTTATTGCCTAAGGCTTCAAGTAACATTTGATTAACGGTCTCGTTACTTGGCGGCTCGGCTGCTTGAGGAGGTCCCAAAAGAATTACAAACTCCCCTTTTTTTTCTCGCTCCCTTGACGTTTTCAAGGCAAGGGCCGTTAAATCACCCCTCCAAAATTCCTCATATTTTTTTGTCAACTCCCGCGCTATGACGGCCGCGCGAGGGTTCAGTACATCAGCCATTGTCTTTACCGTCGCTGAGAGTCTTTTTGCGGACTCATAAAAAATGAGAGTTGCTCTAAATTCATTCAAAGCCTTTAAGGTTTTTTGCTTTGCCGCTTCTCTGGTTGGGAGAAAGCCCAAAAATAAAAATCTGTCGGTTGGCAAACCCGATGTGGTAAGGGCGGCAAGCATCGCACTAGCACCTGGAACGCTGGTCACAAGTATTCTCTCCTGTATTGCAGAATTAACCAATTTGTAGCCGGGGTCAGATATTGTTGGGGTGCCCGCATCTGATACTAGAGAAATTATTTTTCCCTTTTGTAAAAGTTCCATTATTTTAGGGAGGATCTTTGAGGCGTTGTGATCATTGTAGCACAACAAAGGGGTAGTTATGGCAAAAGCAGATTTGATTTTTGCCGTTACACGTGTGTCCTCGCATACTATTAGGTCAGATGTTCGGAGGGTGGCCAGGGCTCGCAAAGAAATATCTGCCAAATTACCTATTGGAGTTGAGACAATGTGCAAGCCAGAGACGATAATGGTGCTTTCTAGTTTACCATTGATTGCTGCCAAGGTAGGGTCCTTGCAGTATTGTGACCCTTCCGTTGTCAAATTTTTACAGGCTCCTCATCTTGGCAAGTACTCAGCATAAATTTGTGATTTGGTCCGTAATATCTCTCGTGGTGGTATTAGCAGGTTGCCAGGGGAATAAAACAAATTCACCGATGGTTTTCAAGCAGGAGAGGGTGAAATTTAGTGATCAATTAGAAGTAGGTAAGCTTAGTTTGAAATCTACAGCCGCGCGTCCACCCCAGATTTTCAAGCAGGAGAGGGTAGGACTTAGTGATCAATCAGAAGCTGGCAAAGTCACTCTGAAATTTGGAGCCGCGCGTCTACACCTGGTTAATACTCCCCACTTTGCCTTTAATAACAATGGGACATCAATAAAGAGTTTTAAAACAACTGCTAATCTCCAATTTAAAATTGGAGTTTTGCTGCCTTTAACTGGAAAATATAGCGAGCTTGGCAAGTCACTTCTCAGAGGAATGGAGCTGTCTTTTTTTGAGGTTGGCACCCAAAACCAATTCCTTCTTATTTATGACACAAGGGGGACTACCTTGGGAGCGCGAAGTGCCGTCAGATCAGCTATTAGGGATGGGGCTAAATTATTGGTTGGGCCTGTTTTTTCAGCTCCCTCTTCAGCTGTGGCGTTGGAGAAAAACGGTGAAAGCCTGATATCTATATCTCTTTCAAATGATCCGAATGCAGCTGCTTCAAACGCGTTTGTGATGGGATTTTTTCCCTCCCATCGAGTTCAACGCATTGTCTCTTTTGCCGCAGCTCGGAAGCTCAAAAGATTTGCGGCTCTACTGCCTGATGATCGTTACGGTGATTTTGTCGGGGAGGCATTCAAAGAGGCGGTATCCAAGGTCGGCGGAATTGTCGTCAGAATAGAACGTTATTCTCGTGGTCAACATGAGACGTTGGTTCGAGCGGTAAAAAGATTAAGCCAGTATAAGATCCGCAAAAACGCTCTGGAAAGACAAAAACTTTTGCTTGGGAGCATGAAAGATCCGAGGTCAGTTCGCAAATTAAAACGATTAAATGTTTTAGAAACTCTTGGAGCCCCAGACTTTGATGCGGTTTTATTAATCGAGCAAGGGAGGGACCTGACGGCATTAGCGCCTTTATTGCCCTACTATGAAATTGATATTCGCAAAGTGCGGATACTGGGGATAGAAGATTGGAGTGAGCGGTCTCTTATTCGGGAACCGGCCCTGCATCGCGCTTGGTACGTGGCCCCTCCTCCAGCAGGTTTGAAGGTTTTTAAAAAAAAATTTGAGAGGACTTACGGAACTGGAGCGCATCGGCTGGGACCTTTGGCCTATGATGCAATGGCAGTTGCCCTCTTTTTGGGTAGTAAGGCCTCATCCGCTCTCAATAAAAACTCCTTGACAAATCCAAGAGGTTTTCTTGGAACTGCTGGATTATTTCGATTCCGAGAAGATGGCATCGTGGAACGCAATTACTCGATCTTCGAGGTTAGTGATAAGGGGGTATTGGAGGTTGGCCGCGCCGGCCGGAGCTTTCTTCAGTAGGGAATTAATTAAAGTATGAGCTTCGATATGACTGAGTTTAGCTTTAAAAGCCCATTTTTTGTGACCCGCAAGCCATCTGAGTCTAACTCAATTAAGCCTATGTTTCGTAGGTCAGTTAGCGCTTTTCTTGAGACTGCCTCCTCTATTGTTAGGCCTGTGTTTTCCATAAATCTGCGCCGATCTAAACCATCAGTTAATCGCAAACCCATCAACAAAAGTTCCTCGATTTGAGTCTTCTTGGGCAACCTTTCCATTTTTCGAGTCGCGTGGCCCTGCTTCTCGACAGCTCTGAGCCAGTTTTCGGGGCTAGAGATTTGTTCTGTAGAGTGTAGAGCCCCGTTTATCTTAACACGCCCATGGGCCCCGGGGCCTATACCTAGATAACTTTGTCCTCGCCAATATGCGAGATTATGACGGGACTCCTGTCCTGGTTTGGCGTGGTTAGAGACTTCATAAGCAGGAAAGCCCACATGTTGACATAGATCCCTAGTTGTTTGGAAAAGCGCGACAGCCAGGTCTTCGGAGGGTAATTTGAATGCGCCCTTCCGATGCGACGCAAAAAATTTAGTGCCCTTCTCTAGTGTGAGCTGATAAAGAGAAATATGATTTACTCCTGTTGAAAGGCCAGCTAATAACTCTCGCTTCCAACTTTTTAGTGTCTGACTAGGCCGGGCATAAATTAAATCCAGAGATACCCGGTCTACAGCTTTGCAGGCCGCATCCACAGCACAGAGAGCTTCTTTGCTAGAATGCTCTCTACCGAGGAACGCAAGATCCTTGTCTTTGAGGGCTTGAACTCCAACTGAAAGACGGTTTACTCCAGCCTGAGCCAGTAACTCGAAGTTTTTAATCTCTGCAGAAGTCGGGTTCGCCTCAAGAGTAATCTCGCAGCCTGGTAATAGCCCCCACTTACCGTCCACATGCTCTATTAACTTGCCCACTAAATTTGGGGGCATTAAAGAGGGCGTCCCGCCGCCAAAAAATATCGAGGAGATTTTCGAGCCCCCAATCCTTTCTGCAAAGTAATTAAATTCTGAGAGTAAACCTTGGCGCCATCTCTTAATGTCAATGGTATGCCTTACATGTGAGTTAAAATCGCAATAAGGACATTTAGATAGACAAAATGGCCAGTGAATATAAAGGGCCAGAGGTTCGCCACTCATGAAGCAAAACAGGCTTCGCTTAACTGTCGGAAGGCATCTGCTCTGTGGCTTATTGAGTGTTTTAGCGCTGGGTTAATTTCACCGAATGTGAGGTCCATGCCAGAGGCTATGAAGATCGGGTCATAACCAAACCCCCTCTCTCCTCTTGGAGGCCAACAGACAGACCCATTAACCCTTCCCTCAAACGTCTCAAAATGACCATCTGGCCAGCTCAACGAAAGCGCGCAAACAAAAGCCGCACTCCTATTTTTATTTCCTGCGAGACGCTTCTCAACCTTCTCCATTGCTAGATTAAAATCGCGGCTCTCCCCCCCCCAGCGGGCTGAAAATATGCCTGGTTCTCCCCCTAGAGCTTCAATGGCCAGACCGGAGTCATCTGCAAGTGCGGGTATATTTGTCGCCTGGGACGCCAATCCTGCTTTCAGTTCGGCATTCTCACGAAATGTAGCACCAGTCTCCTCAGGTTCCGCAAGGCCCAAATTTCGGGCGGAAACGACTTGTATGCGGAGATTTTCAAGAAGATCTTTGATCTCTTTCACCTTACCCTCATTGTGGCTCGCCACTAGAAGAGTGTTACCGTCAAACTGTCTTGAGGTCATCGTGGGTCAGGCCTTTTGATCGAAGCTTGCTGCAGTAATTTGAGCTGCTCACAACCCTTGAACGCTAAATCTAACAATTCTGTAAACTGAGAACGACTAAATGGATGCGTTTCAGCTGTTCCTTGGACCTCAACAATCATACCATCTCCGGAAAGAACGAAGTTCGCGTCGGCATCAGCCCGAGAGTCTTCCTCATAATCAAGGTCTAACACGCTCGTTCCGTTACTAATGCCACATGACACAGCTGCGACTGAATCTATGAGTGGATTTCTTCTCAGAGCCCCGACATCTAGAAGGCCTCCTAAAGCAATATTGAGTGCAACCCAACTACCTGTAATCGCAGCTGTTCTGGTGCCGCCGTCGGCCTGAATTACGTCGCAATCAATTCTTACTTGACGTTCTCCTAAAGCCTCCAGATTTGTTACTGCGCGTAAAGAACGCCCAACCAGCCGTTGGATTTCTTGTGTGCGTCCGCTTTGCTTTCCAGTAGCGGCCTCGCGTCGTGTTCGAGTATGAGTTGAGCGTGGCAGCATCCCATATTCTGCAGTAATCCAGCCTCTCCCGCTATTTCGCAACCATGACGGTACTTGCTCTTCAATCGAAGCGCAGCAGAGCACGTGGGTATTCCCGAATTTCGCAAGGCAAGATCCTTCGGCATAAGGGTTGTAATCTCGCTCTAAGATCACTCTCCGCATTTCGTTTTCGGCTCGGCCAGATGGACGGGGCATTTTTTCTCCTCGACAAGTGTTATTTCTTGATCAAATTTACGGCGTAAAGTCGAAAATCCTACATCTTTAACCGTTTAGCCATTAGCGTCAATTTTATCATATCTATTGATTTTAGGGAGGAGCTTTATTAAGTTTTGTGCTTCTGGATGTAAAGTATGCAGCCTCCACGTCAAAGTATAATTTCAGAATTAAATGAGCGCTCTCGGGCTGTCTTTAGCACAATAGTGAGCGCATACTTGGAAACTGGTGACCCGATGGGTTCGCAAATCCTAGCTAGTCGGCTGGAGGAGACTATTTCTCCAGCGTCCGTGAGAAATGTAATGGCAGATCTTGAAGATATGGGTCTGCTTTATTCACGCCATACTTCTGGGGGCAGGTTGCCCACTGACCTCGGGTTACGCTTGTTTGTTGACGGATTGATGGAAATTGGAAGCTTATCTGATGATGACAGGATTAGTATTGAACAAAAATGTGCGGCTGCAGGGTTGAGCACCAAGGAGACGCTTGAAGAGGCGACTAGCGCAATTTCCGGTCTAGCAGGGTGCACAGGGTTGGTGGTTGCTCCAAAAAGTGACCGTGGCTTAAAACATATCGAGTTTGTTGGAATTGGCGATGGGAGGGCTCTCGTGGTTATGGTCGGCGACGAGGGCTTCGTCGAAAACCGATTGATAGAGATTCCAGCGGGCACTCCTCTATCCGCTTTGACACAGGCAGCTAATTATTTGAATTCTCGTTTAACAGGGAAAACTCTGGATGAAGCTCGGTTGGTCATTCAAAAAGAAATCAATGAGCATCGGGCAAAATTAGATGCTCTAACTTGCAAGTTGGTTGAGGCGGGGCTAGCAACTAAAGTTGAAGAGAGCCGTGATGGAGCGTCGGGTAGCTCCCTGATTATCAAGGGCCATGCTCGCTTATTGGATAACGTTAGCATGGTAACTGAGTTAGAACAGATTAGGTCATTATTTGACGCGCTGGATCGGCAGGAGCTTATCGATCTTCTGCTTGACTTAACAAAAGGTGGAGATGGCGTGCAGATTTTTATTGGTTCGCAAAACGAGCTATTTGACCTAACCGGGTGCGCCATCGTTACGGCTCCGATAAGCGGAACCAATGGAGAGATTATGGGGGCGATTGGGGTTGTCGGGCCGACCCGTATCAATTACTCCCGCATAATACCAATCGTAGACTATACGGCACAAGTTGTGGGACGAGTAATCGGATAGGAAAAATGGAAGAAAATTCTGAGACTGAAGAACAAAAGAATAAAAAGAGTGAAGAGGCCCCTCTTCGAGACGAAACGCCTATAGCGAGAGAAAACGAGGAGGAAGCAAATCCGGCGGACCAAGATGAACAGGCCTTGATCCCAGAGGGAGAAAAAAGTCTGGCAGAGGAAAATTCTGATCTGAGAGATCGCTTGCTTCGGGCGTTAGCAGAGAATGAGAATTTAATTAGGCGCGGTCGCCGAGAGAGAGAAGATGCAATAAAGTACGCTGCCACTAATTTTGCTCGCGATATGTTGGCTGTTTCGGACAACCTCTCAAGGGCTCTCGCCGCGTTGTCTGGTTCTGATGACAATCAGAGTGACTCAATCAAGGCGTTGCTGGAAGGTGTTAAGCTTACAGAGAAGGAGTTACTCAGTTCGTTGGAGCGTCATGGTGTATCGCGCATAGTTTCAAAAGGAGAGCAATTTGATCACGAGCGCCATGAGGCTTTGTTTGAAGTTCCCAGTCCAGATATGGAACCAGGCATAATAGTTGAAGTGGTGGAGGAGGGATATATGATTCATGATCGGTTGCTGCGTCCAGCGAGAGTCGGCGTTTCGAAAAAAGAGGCCACATAGTGGACCTCAGGAGGATGCTGCTTCGACGAAATCATCCATTATTGGCCTTTGGGGTAGAGTTTGCCGGCTAAAAAGATATTCTTTATGATTTTATTGGGAAACCTGGCGGTGAATCATAAAAAATTCCTAAATTTTGATTGCGCTCAGCTTGTTCAATACCCATATCGGAAGAATATTTAAAGACCAGGATCCAGGGTTACCTATAATCTCGGGTTTAACATTTAGAAACAGGCGGAGATAATTCCCCGCTTACAAATGGAATATTTTTTAAAAGAGGGTTTTATGAGTAAGGTTATAGGGATCGATTTGGGGACCACAAATTCTTGCGTTGCCGTTATGGAGGGCAGCGAGCCAAGAGTTATTGAAAATTCAGAAGGGGCTCGAACGACCCCCTCAATGGTTGCATTTTCAGAGGATGGCGAGAGGTTGGTTGGGCAGTCCGCAAAGAGGCAGGCAGTTACTAACCCCGAAAATACTCTATTTGCGGTGAAACGTTTGATTGGGCGTACCTTTGATGATCCGATGACCCAAAAAGACTCAGATCTGGTTCCATATTCGATAGTCAAGGCTGATAACGGGGACGCCTTTATTGAGGCCCATTCCAAAAAATATAGTCCAAGCGAAATTTCCGCATTTATTTTGATGAAAATGAAGGAAACCGCTGAGGCTCATCTCGGGGAAGAAGTGAATCAGGCGGTGATTACTGTTCCTGCCTATTTTAACGACTCCCAACGCCAAGCGACCAAAGACGCTGGCAAAATTGCAGGCCTGGAGGTTTTGCGTATTATTAATGAACCTACTGCGGCATCGCTGGCCTACGGGCTAGACAAAAAAACCAACGGCACTATCGCGGTTTATGATCTTGGGGGGGGGACATTTGACGTTTCTGTTCTTGAGATCGGTGACGGGGTCTTTGAAGTTAAGTCAACAAATGGAGATACTTTTTTAGGTGGCGAAGATTTTGATGGGCGGATAATTGAATACCTGGCGGAGGAATTTAAAAAAGATCAGGGGATAGATCTGAGGGGGGATAAACTTGCCCTTCAAAGGCTAAAGGAAGCCGCGGAGAAAGCGAAAATAGAGCTCTCCAGCTCCGTGCAGACCGAGGTCAACCTTCCCTTTATTTCTGCCGATGCCTCAGGCCCAAAACACTTAAATATTAAATTAACA
>CAJXEC010000016.1 GCA_913052165.1 uncultured Rhodospirillaceae bacterium | reverse complement strand
CATCCCCTTCGGGGTCCCTTCACGGCAAAGCGTGATCCGCTATCTGATGCGAGTTTAGCCGCAGTGCAGCTCGCTAAATCAGCCAGGCTGTTGCCGTCAGTGATCATGGTTAAACTCGATAAACTTAACCCTAATTTGCTCGAACAAAACGGGATTTTATCCGTCTCCTCTGAAAACGCGGATGCCTATGAGTACGATAGCTCAGGGACGCTCCATCAGGTGGCTGCGGCCAAGGTGCCACTGGAAGATGCTGAGGATACTCAAATACTGGCATTTCGTTCTACGGACGGCGGACGAGAACACTTAGCAATTGTGGTAGGGAACCCGACGAGTGACAAACCTGTGTTGATCCGTCTTCATTCAGAATGCTTCACGGGAGATCTTATAGGCTCTCTAAAATGTGATTGCGGCCAACAGTTACGAGGTGCAATAGCCCAGATTTCTGAAGAGGGTTCTGGTGTACTGCTGTATCTGCGCCAGGAGGGTAGGGGAATTGGGTTGCTGAATAAATTGCGTGCTTATGCCCTACAGGGTCAGGGGTTTGATACGGTGGAGGCCAACGAGAGACTAGGCTTTGACTCAGACGAAAGGCTCTTTTTGCCTGCAGCACATATACTGAAACAGCTTGGCTACCGGCGGGTAAGATTGATGACGAATAACCCTGATAAGGTGGAAGGTCTTCAGCATTATGGAATAGAGGTTACTGAGCGTGTGGAACACAAATTCCCTTCCAACCAACATAATGAGTTTTATTTGTCTGTGAAACGGGAAAAAAGCGGCCATTTACTGTAGGTGAGGGTGTATTTACCTATTTTTCTGGGTCGCCTGCGGTAAGGTAATCCCACATTCTTTCATAAATTCTACCGCTACCTGTAGCTCGGATTTTCACTTCTGATTCGGTAAAACATACCGATTGACTATCACTTTTAGTTGCCATAACCGCAAGCTCAGTAATAGCGGACTCTTCTAAATAAAAGGCCATCACCACGCTCTCTTCAATTGTGGGTCCTACACAAACTGCACCATTTCCTCGCATCACTATAGCTCTGGAGTCACCCAATGTTCTGGCAAATTCTTGTGCTTGGGTATTGTCTCGGATCAGAAGAGGGTCATCCCATAACGGCGGACTTGGATGGAAATATGAGCCGAATCCAAGTCGGGGCTTCGGAGTTAACTGAAACGTTGATAAGGTCATAACGTTTCTGGGGAAAATTCGACAAATCCCATTCACATCTTTCCTGGCGGCATAAATTTGTTGATGGCATCTTACCTCTCCCAGAACTCCATCGGGTAATGGACCATCAATATTAACCACCGTTCCGCTAGTACCAGGTTCGATCAATCCCATTGGTTGAGGGGCGCAGACTAAGAACTCACTTTCATTGAGACGCGCGCTCGCGTGTCCATAGGCGTGAACTAAGCCATATCTGGCTAGCGCTCTCGCAGCAAGCCGAACACGTTTTTGGGTGTTTTCCATTGGCTCACCGAGAGCACCGAACTCTTCTGACATCGTATCTAATCCCTAAATTCTGGGATATCTGGCACCGCACCCCAAACACAAAATGCCTCGGGCGTGAAAGGAAATTGACGAGGCCTATAATTGGGGTCCTCTATGATTTTTACCCCATTCGAATACTCATAGACCATGCCGTCAGGGCCTTCAAAATAGAGAAACATGGCACCGGAGGTAGCATGTCTTCCGGGGCCAAAAACGATATGAACCTGTTTATCGGAGAGAAAATAGTAAGATCGCATGATGTCATCTATGCTCTCTACCTGAAAATTTATGTGTTGAATGCCCGGACGGGCTGCGGGGAATAAAGCAAACCTATGGTGGACTTTGTCAAAAGATAACAAGCCGGCAGGGCCTATCCAGTCATTAACCTTTACATTGAAGAGAGAGGTCCAAAATTCCTCGTCCGCTTTAGCGTTGGTAGTGCGTAAACCCACATGGCTGAACTCGGTTATTCCCGCGTCGCGACTGGGAAAGTAACGGCGAGTGGCCTTATATGGCCTAACATTTAGCTCAATGTTATTCCCGGTGGGATCACAAAATGCGATAAAATCGGACACCCTCCGATCAGCGCATTCTTCAGGATTTCCCCGCTTCACTGATATGCCCGATGCATCCAACTCTAAAAATGCTGAGTCCAGGGCATTGGGATCTTCGAGTTCCATTCCGAGGACACTGTAGGATGGGTCAGTATCTACGTAACAAATACTATGATCTCGATTATCCCCTCTCACATATATTCTGTCCTGTTCCCGTCTGACATATTGCAATCCAAGTGTGTCAGTTGCAAACGAGGCAGCAGATTCTATGTTTGAAGTGCCAATTCGGACATATGTCATATCTGTGATGTTAATCATAGGTGATATGATAGGCCAGACTTGCGATCACGCAAGATCTCCTAGACACTATAGTTTTGTTCCCCCGGAACTTCCTATGACACCAGTTCGCCTCATAATTCTCGAGCTGTCGGGGCGCTCAGTGTTTTTTTGTCGACGTTTTAAAAACGGCCAACATTAGTTTTTGAGGGTCATTGAAGATTAGGGATATGAGCGACAAAGATGGCATCCTCTCCAAGCTCTATTGACAGTTCTCTGAGGTTTAGGGACAGATAGTGTCTGTAAGATCAGAAGCTGTTTGGGTACGGGTTTGTCGACTTTTAGTTTTTTGGGTTTCCTTACGGGCTGGCTGTGCCTGATTATGATCTCCGCCGCGGCGACTCGGCTGATGATTAGATTTAGGTTGCTTGCAATCCCGAACGCGCGCTCTTCCCATACCACGGCGGTGCCGAGCTCTGGAGGGGTCGGCATTTATTTGACAGTTTTGTTAGGTTTAGGAGTTTTTTTATTTCTCCATGCTGAGAGTGACTTCAGATCCCCCATTTTTTTTATTCTGATAGGCGGATCTGTTTTGGCTTTGGGGGGGTTTTTGGATGATATTCAGTTAGCTAGTAGTTTTAGAGCGAAGCTTGGTTTTCAGATTTTGGGATCACTAGTCGTTCTGACGGGAGGCATCAAATTTGACTCAATCTATCTTCCGTTTTTTGGGGTAATTGAGTTCGGTTGGGCTGGATATCCCTTCTCCCTAATTTGGATAATTACCATGACCAACGTTTTAAATTTTATGGATGGCCTTGATGGTATTGCTGGGGGATGCACTGCAATTGCAATGACTTTCTTGAGCATTGTTTTCCTCTCGATCGGATCCGTTGATTTAGCTATTTTTTCAGCAATAGTTACTGCCTCGTCTTTGGGCTTTTTATTTTTTAATTTTCCTAAAGCCCGAATTTTTATGGGTGATTGTGGAAGTCAATTTCTCGGTTTTCTTATAGGAGTTATTGGAATTTTATTGGCTAAAACCACAAATGACGGGGCCCTTTGGTTTGTTGTTCCGCTATTATTTGCACATTTTATATTTGATTCGATTTACACCTTTATTCGAAGGTGGAGGAGGGGCGAGAATGTTACGCAAGGGCATCGATCCCACTTATATCAACTCTTGAACCGACTTGGTTACTCGCACCAGTTTGTCAGTATAGTGCATTTCTTATTTTCCTTTGTCGTAGGAATTTCTGCTTTATTTGTTTTAACTTTTTCCGTTGACTTGAGGATGGGCATATTCGTACCGGTTGGCATCATACTTTTTCTTTATTCGGTTTTGGTAATTCGGGCCTCTGATAAATCACACCTTAAATGAAGAGAAAAATTAAGCTCTCTCCGTGGGTATTAACTCACTAGCCCACTTATGAGGTATCGCCCTAGCATCCGCGCTCCTGGCTAAAAAATAACGCCATAATTTCACGGCGTGATTTGTGCGTTTAAAATTTTCACTAAATTCTTTTGTTTCAACTGCTGTGAGTGGTTTTACCTCGCCAACTCTTGATGCGTCATAGAGGGCTTTGGCATTCTCTTCAAAATGAACCGCATCGACCATTAATCCTGGTATATCCTCGATACGATAACAGCCCCATGAGCTCGGAGTAAGAGTGCATTGTGCTGGCTTAGAGTGTTTGCCATAGCTCTGCCGCGCTATGCAGTATTTATACGCCAAGATTCGGGGTGAGTTGATATTCCACTTGCCCACCTGTAAGCATGATTTTTCATTGGAACGAGGTCTAGGCCTTCCACCATGGTGGAAAGGGTTGCAATTCCTGGGTGGAAGTGAAGCACGGCATTTACATCTGATCGCGCTCGCATAACCTCAGGGTGGATTTCGACTTCGTTTACTGGTCTGGCATCCGACGGCCTTTCAAGAATATTTCCATCTAAGTCTACGATAAAGAGCTCTTCGGGCGTTAGATCACTCCTGCTGGCATCAAAGGATTGAATAAGGAGAGATTGGCCATCCGGTAATCTAGCGCTAACGTGCCCGCTGTAGCCCAAGATCCCCTCGTTATTTAGCAGTCGAGTGCAGGCCGCTACCTGAACTTTTAAATTTTCGACCGCATAATTCGAACCACCATCAGCCATTTGGCACTTCCTTTACTAGACTGGATCCTTTTACAACCATTGTGGTGGGACGCTAGAATTCAGTCGAGACGAAGCTCCGAGTGGGGTCTGACTTTGGTGCGGTTTCCAAATTTTAAAATCTTTAAATACATTTAAGCGTTTTTATCCACTATAATTTACCTTGATACAAAAAAGTATATCCGCGGCTGAGCTTTTAGGTCTTTTAAGAAGCTTTGCTGCAAGTTAACAGAAGTAATTTGGTTAAGGAGCAGGTGATTTCGTTTTGACCGAACATGTGGAGGCAGTCGTAATTGGGGCAGGAGTTGTTGGGCTCGCAGTGGCGAGAGAGCTCGCTCTGGCAGGCAAAGAGGTTATCGTACTAGAGGCTGCCGACTCAATAGGAACCGAGACAAGTTCCCGGAATAGTGAGGTCATCCATGCAGGTATTTACTACCCGACTGGAAGTTTAAAGGCAGAACTTTGTGTAGCTGGAAAAAAGGCTTTGTATGATTTTTGTGTTTCCCATGGAGTTCCCCATAAAAATTGCGGCAAATTTATCGTGGCCACCAGCGATGCCCAATTACCTCAATTGGAGGCGTTAAAGCAAAAGGCTGCTGATAATGGGGTGGAGGACCTTGAGTGGCTTACGCCCGATCAGGTGACATTAGAGGAGCCAGAAATTTATTGTGTGGGTGCGCTTTTGTCTCCGTCTACAGGGATTGTTGATAGTCATAGTCTCATGCTCGCCTACCAGGGTGAGGCCGAAGATGCAGGCGCTATGGTTGCTTTTTTGTCTCCAGTAATTTCTGGTCAGGTGAGCGAAAATGGAGTCTTACTTGATGTGGGTGGTTCCCATCCATCGCAAATCCATGCCGATATTGTTGTTAATTCCGCAGGGCTCCATGCCCAGCGTGTCGCAGCGCTCATAAAAGGATTTCCTAAAGAGAAAATTCCCCCCACGTATTTTGCTAAGGGTAATTACTATTCTTTGGTGGGAAAGCCACCCTTTTCTAGGCCAGTCTACCCTGTGCCGGAGGAGGCGGGCTTGGGGGTTCATGTGACCGTAGATCTCGCAGGTCAGGTTCGATTTGGGCCAGATGTGGAGTGGATAGATCAAATAAATTATGACGTAGATCTGAACCGTGCAGATGTCTTTTATGATGCTGTAAGAAAATATTTCCCGAACCTTAGAGATGGATCCATTCAACCCGGCTACTCTGGCATTCGGCCTAAAATCCAAGCTCCAGGAGAACCAGCAAAAGACTTCATGATGCAAGGGCCAGAAATTCATGGGATCGAGGGTTTGGTTAATTTATTTGGGATAGAGTCTCCAGGGCTTACAGCTTCCATTGCTATAGGCCGAAAGGTGGCGGGAATTTTAGGTTTTGCACGAAACTCTCGGTAAAAATAAAAACTTCTCTTGACAACAGCCTTACCTATGCGCACATCTGGTTTTGCGGAAAGCAGGTGCTAAAAAAGTGGGTTATAGGCTAGACTGCATTTGTCGTTTTCGGCCCTCTTTAACTGCATTTTTTTATTTTTTAGAATCTGCCGGGTTTTAAACCACAGTATGCTTGGTGGTTTGAGAGGAGGAAAGTCAATGAGCGATTTGCTCAGGGTTATTGGCCTGACTAAAAAATTTGGAGATTTTACTGCCGTCGATGGCATTGATTTTTCTGTCGCCAGGGGAGAGGTGCTGGGCTTTCTTGGACCAAATGGAGCAGGAAAGACAACCGCAATGAGGATGGTTACAGGATTTTTGCCTCCGACTGGCGGTACAGCGATTGTTGATGGATTTGACGTAAGGATCCACCCTATCGAGGTAAAACGGAAGGTCGGTTACTTGCCCGAAGGTGCCCCCCTATACGACGACATGACGCCAAGTGAATTCCTAACATTTGTAGCTAATGTCCGAAACATTGACGGTGCAGATCGCGACAGAGCGATCGATAGCGCGGCTGGCCAGATCAATATCCAGCATGTGATGCACCAGCCAATCGGAACACTGTCAAAAGGCTATAAACGACGCGTCGGTATTGCACAGGCTATTCTCCATAATCCCGATGTGCTGATCCTTGACGAACCGACAGACGGTCTTGATCCAAACCAGAAACATGAGGTTCGCAATCTAATAAATGAGATGGCGTCCGATAAAGTAATCGTGATATCGACTCACATTTTGGAGGAAGTCGATGTTGTTTGTTCGCGGGCGATTGTAATCGCAAATGGGACGGTGGTAGCTGATGGCAAACCTCTGGAACTAGAAGCCAGGTCTTCATTCCATAATGCGGTCTCTGTTCGAGTTTCAGGAGCGACGGATAGCCTAGCTGATAAACTGCGGGCACTACCAATGGTGGGAAAAGTAGAAACTTCGAAAATAGGTGATGGCAAGGTATCTTTAACAGTCTTCCCTAGCAGACCTGTAAATATTCTTGAGCCCGTGAGCGAGTGTCTTAGGGAACTATCAGTCACGGTTGAACAGATCCACGTGGAGCGCGGAAGAATGGACGAAGTCTTCCGAAACATTACCACAACTACAAAGAGTTAGAGACGATGGTAACAACACTTGCAATTTGTCGGAGAGAGCTTCGAGCCTATTTCACGACCCCTCTTGCTTATGTTTTCATTGTTATTTTTGTTGCAATGAACGGGGCTACCGCTTTCTTTTTTGGTGGCCTGTTTGATCGTGGCCAAGCCGATATGACCTCTTTATTCAGCATGCTCCCATGGCTTTATCTATTTTTAATCCCTGCGGTGGCCATGAGACTTTGGGCAGAGGAGCGAAAATCGGGCACCCTAGAGCTACTCATGACATTACCGGTGTCAACAACGAGTGCGGTCTTTGGGAAATTTCTTGCGGCCTGGGTCTTCTCTGGTATTGCTTTATCTTTGACATTTCCCGTTTGGATTACAGTGAATTGGTTGGGTAACCCTGACAATGGGATAATACTTGCAAGCTACATCGGAGGTCTCCTTATGGCGGGCTCGTATTTAGCGATTGGTGGCTTTGTATCTGCACTTACTAGAAATCAAGTTATCGCTTTCGTGGTGGGGGCTGCTGTAATTTTCTTATTCATGATGAGCAGTCTTGATCTAATTCTTGCAGCCTTTCGCGGTTGGGCTCCAATCTTTTTGGTCGAAGTAATTCAATCTCTGAGCTTTCTTGTGCACTATGATTCAATCGTTAGGGGTGTGATAGATTTACGCGATTTGGTTTTTTATTTTTCCATAATGGGCGTGTTTCTTTTTGCAAACGTCGTGGTGGTTGATCAGAAACGAGGGGCCTAGGAGGATATCATGGCAAATTTCTCTAAAAATTGGGATCGTCGTAAACTTGGAATAGCGAGTTTAATACTATTGCCAGTTTTCTTTTTAGCCCTTCACGTTCTCTCAACGGAGAGTTTAAGACGTGTCACGATCGATTTAACACAAGAGCGTCTTTATACCTTGTCTGATGGGACAAAAAATGTCTTGAAAAACATGAGGGAGCCCATAGTTTTGAGGCTTTTTATGTCAGATGAGCTTTTGGACACCAGTCCCGGCCTTAAAGACTATGGGAGGCAAGTCAGAGAATTATTAGATCGTTACGTTGAACTCTCCGGGGGTCTTTTGAAGTTAGAGATTATCCGACCTCAGCCATTTTCGACCGAGGAGGATCGGGCTGTTGGTTTTGGACTGCAGGGAATACCTATTACCCAGGCTGGTAACCTTGGGTATTTTGGTTTGGCCGGCACAAACACCACTGACGATTTGGACACAATACCTTTCCTCACAAGGCAGAGAGAACCTTTTCTGGAGTACGATTTGAGCAGGATGGTGCAGAATTTGGCCAATCCCAAGAAGAAAAAGGTTGGTTTTGTCTCTTCTCTTCCCATCGAAGCCGATCCGCTAAAACGTTACCGGCCCTGGGAGATCTTGAAACATCTTCGAGAGGCGTTTGATGTTGAAAAGATCACCCTTGAAAATCCCGTTCCGGAGGACGTCGACTTGCTGATGGTGGTGCACCCAAGAGAAATGGATGAGGTGGATCGTTATTATATCGATCAGCATATCATGAGGGGGGGAAAAACAATTATTGTGGTTGATCCGTTCTCTGAAATTGCGACACAGGGCAATAGAATGAACCGCCAGCCCCCCGATACGGGTTCAGATTTGCCGAAACTCCTCAAAAGCTACGGAATAGTTTACGATAAAAGCAAGGTGTTAGGCGATCGTCTGGGCGCGCAGCGCGTTAATGCAGGACGTGACTCTCTTGGGCGTCCAGTGATCACGGACTTTATAGCCTGGGTCACCCTGCGTGATGATCGAATCAACAAGGATGATGTGGTCAGTGGTCAGTTAGAACAAATTTCGGTCGCCTCCTCGGGGACCCTAGACATCGCCCCAGGTTCTAAACTCAAGATGACTCCACTGCTCACGTCTAGCAAGGAGGCCATGCAAATAGAGGTCGGATCCGTCAAAAAAGATCCCAAGCCAGCAAAGCTTCTCAAGAATTTTAAATCTGCAGGTAAAAATTTTGTTATCGCAGGGCGTTTTACGGGGATGCTTGATAGCGCGTTTAAAAGTGGAAAACCCAAAGATAAAATTCGCGATCAAATAAGAGCCGCTCAGATTAAAAAAGGCGAAAAAGTCGCGGATGATTTGCCACATCTTAATAGTTCACAGAAAGAAGCAAATATCTTGGTTGTCGGGGATAGCGACATGCTCGCCGACGCTTCTTGGGTGCGGACACAAAATTTCTTTGGCCGACAGATGACAGTACCCGTCGCTGATAATGCTGATTTTTTGTTTAACGCGGTCGATACTTTTACTGGCTCAGCAGATTTGATTGGGCTTCGTAGCCGCGGAGTGAGTGGAAGGCCGTTTAAGAAGGTTGAGGAGATGAGGCGTTCGGCCGAACTTCGTTATAGGGCGAAAGAACAGGGTCTCTTAGAAAAGCTAGCGGAAATCGAAAAGAAACTTAAAGAACTTCAGACGAAAGAAACAGCGGCTGGAACTACGGTAATCCTGTCAGACGATCAAAAATCGGCCATAGAGAAATTTAGGCGCGAGTCTGTTACAATCCGCAAAGATTTGAGGGCGGTTCAATTAGCTTTGCGGGAAGATATTGACCGGCTCGAGGCCTGGTTGAAAGCCATAAATATAGGATTGGTTCCGGTCATTGTCATGGTATTTGCAATTTTCTTCGGGTTGTACCGAAGAGGTCGATCTAAGCGGGCTAGGGCGTCCGCAGTCACCGCTTAATTTTATATTCAACGTGAAGAGAGGACACTTGTAATGTCACCCCGTTCATTTTTCACCTTTGCTGTTCTTACCAGTTTATTAGTCGTTGGTGCCATCCTGGCCGTTTTTTCGCGACCTGCACCTGTAGAAATCCCAAAAGATCGGCCACTAGTTTACTCCGGTCTCGAGACGAAAATTAATGACGTTTCAGAAATAAAAGTGGAGACACCCTCTCGGACCTTTACGTTGTCTCGTACCGACGCTGGTTGGGGAATTAAGGAACTCAGTAATTTTCCTGTGGTTTTTGATAAGCTTAAGACTGTGGTCGTGCAGCTTTCACAACTTAGGTTTTTGGAACCTAAAACCAATGACCCAGAGCGGTATGCCCGATTGAATCTGAGGGATCCTAGCGCAAAAGGTGCCAGTTCAAAGCAGATTACCGTTCTCGCAAAAGGCGGGGATGTACTTGCTAAGGGCATCGTTGGGAAAAAGAATGAGGATTTATTCGGCAATGGCCGAAGCGGGACCTATATGAGGTTTGGAGACGAAAAGAAGACGTGGCTCATTGAAGGTAGTTTGGATCTTGGAGAAGGGCCCGCCGATTGGACGCTAAAAACAATCGTCGACATTAATCGAGGGGCGGTTAAAAAGCTCGAGATTAGGTCTCCAAAAGGTGGGGACGTGGTTATCCAAAGAGATAAGGCAAGTCAAAAAGACTTTAAATTCCAGGGTGTTCCTCAGGGTAAGCGCCAAAGGGGTCAGTGGGAAACCAACGACATGGCCAAATTATTAGAAAAGTTGGAACTGAAGGACATTCGCTTAGCTCAGGACATACCCTTCGAAGGTAAGGCATATCTGGGCCGGATCATTACATTTGATGGATTGGTGTTGAATACCCGAGCGATCAAAGACGGCAAGAAGTACTGGATTAATCTGAGGGCAGAAGCCTTCCCCGGATCAGACAAAAAGGTTGAAACTAGAGCTAGGGATATTTCCGACGCCCTTTCGAAATATGCATTCGAAGTAGACGAGAAACCAGGCAAAAAACTCACTTGTGAGCATATTAATTTATTGGAGGGAGCTGGCATTAACGCTTGTGCCTAATCGAATAATAAATTTGGAAGGTTGGGAAGGAAGTATCCTTTGCACGTGCCGCACCGACAAACTAGAGGAGACAATGAAACTTTATAGCGAATTTTTTGTCTTAAAGTCGGAGTCAGGACCAATTTTGACCTCCTGGGATATTGGATGTTCGCTAGCAATTAGCATTTCGTATATATTTCTAGTTGTACCCTAAAAGGTAGGCAGGATGGGCAGCCCAGGGATATGGATGCTGATTTTGGTCATGTTGTTTTCTCTGCGACCGAGCTCTCTCAGGTTAGGGAAAAGCGAACTTGAAAAGGGTTAAAATACCGCGAAAGGGAAAACGCGGAGGGTATTTATCAGCTGTTTGTACATGATCTAAATAAAGTGTCGGGTGAATTTTGTTTCCCGATCGGAGAGGGCGTAGATTAATGATTTTCTTCTCGCATTGCCCACGCAATAATTGCACCGGTCCCCATAAAAGCCGCCCCGGTCAGAAACACGGGTATATAAGAGCTGGTTGAGGCAAAAATTAGCACGTATAGGAATCCTCCAGCCGCTTGAATGGTTGTAGATACCAGAGCGGCCGCTCTCCACACGATAGGCATTTTGTCCTTTCCCATCAATTGATGTACACGCCCGGAGAGAATAGCTGTTAAACCTGGCTGAGCACCTACAATTAATGAAGATATTATAAGGACCCAATTCTCATGGATAAGAACTGGTAGCGCGATGCCGCTTGCCACTATAGTGAAGGCCAAGGGGAGGGCGATATGAAAACCTATCCGATCTGCTAGCCTGCCCCACAAGTATGTCCCACAAATTGCTCCAATACCAAAAAGTGTCCAGTGGAGACCGCCGAAAGAGTTGCTGTTTCCAAGACCTCTTACCAGATAGTCGACCCAATAGATTGTATGAGGAATTAGACCTAACGAAAATAAAGTTCGGGCAGTGATTATGGCGATTGCATTCCAACTCCAGGCGATGGATGGGTGTGCCGTTTCCTGCTCTTTTCTCTCATTAGTTCTTGATACCGCTCTTAAGCCCCAGAAAGCAACGAGTGTTGCAAGGAATCCTGTTATCGAAATGCCGAACCACGCTAAGCTAACGCTGAATTGTAGCAAGAGGGGTACCGCAGTGCCTGCGAGAAGAATTCCCAAACCGACCCCCGTATAAGTGATACTAGTGGCTAAACCTAATTTTCCCCGCGGGGCAAATCGGGTGGTAATTGAAAGCGCATATATCATAATTACGCCTACGGCGGCCCCGGCAACTGCACGCCAAAAAGTGATCCACAGAAATCCCCACGGTAACGTACTACTTACGAGAGCTATAAGAGTAGCGAGCAAGGATAATCTCAGCGCGCCTACTTCTCCAAAAACCCTTCTTAGCGAAGGGGCAGCGAATGCACCTATTAGATAGCCAACGAAATTTCCTACCCCTGCTGTCCCCGCCTCCGTCGCCGTAAGCCAACCTTGTTCTATCAGCGCAGGTATTAATGGTGAGTATGAAAAACGTCCCAAACCCATTCCGACCAAAAGTGTCGCTGCGCCAGCGATGGATAGTCTCAGCCAGATTGGCATATTTTATCCTGCTTTATATTTACGTCTTGTGTGTGATTATAACGTGGATCCAAAAAGTGTTTATGCCTAGATCATTGAAAATCACGTGATGGATATTGGGGTTTCTGGGCGTTGTTTTTATGTGGTGTAGCCAGCTCGTAAAGTTTAGATGTCATATCTATTAAATGTCTTGCAATTATGTGGATTACGAAGCCTTCGCGTTGTAGTTCACCACGTACTAAAAGTAATTTAGAAACTAATGTTTCCTTGCGATATTTTTCAAATACACTTGGCCAAATAATCACATTTGCACTTCCAGTTTCATCTTCTAACGTAGCGAAGATAACTCCACTTGCTGTACCAGGACGCTGCCGACTAATAACCAAGCCGGAGACGCTCACTACCCCGCCATTTTTTATTTTTGATAATTTTTTTGCCGAGATTGCACGCATAGATGTCATTAAATTTCTTAGTAAAGACAGAGGGTGATCTTTAAGAGATAGATGGATGGTGCGATAGTCATGGCTGACTTCTTCTCCGAGTCCCATGCTAGGTAGATGTACCTTCTGTTCGACGATTCCCTCACCGGATTCGATAAAGAGAGGTGCTTGATTTGAATTGACACGTTGTGTCGACCAAAGCGCTTGTCTTCTGGATAAATTGATCGACTGAAATGCATCTGCGTCTGCTAGCTGCTCTAGAACAGATTTAGGTAAATTACTGCGTCGGGCAAAATCATCTATATCAAAGAAAGGCCTACCGTTTCCGATTTTTCTTGCGGCTATAAGTTGATCAGCAAAATCTTCTCGAAAGCCCTTGATTTGTCTAAGCCCAAGGCGGAGAGCGTCCAAGCCCTCGGCAGTTATTTCTATAGTGGAATTCCAGTGACTGTAATTCACATCGGGTGGATAAATTTTAACCCCATGTTTTCTGGCGTCGCCGACAATCTGAGCAGGGGCGTAAAAACCCATTGGTTGGCTGTTTAACAATGAGCAGGCAAAAATTGCCGGATGGTGGTACTTGATCCAAGCGGAGACGTATACTAGTAAAGCGAAGCTTGCTGCATGGCTTTCTGGAAAACCATAATCACCAAATCCCTCAATTTGTTTAAAACAGCGGTTAGCAAAATCTTCTTCATATCCGCGAGCAATCATGCCACGGATCATTTTTTCTCGATATTGTTGGATGGTGCCCATACGGCGGAAAGTGGCCATGGCGCGTCTTAGTCCATCTGCTTCTGCCGGTGTAAAGCCTGCTGCTACAATAGCAATCTTCATGGCTTGTTCTTGGAACAAAGGTACGCCATATGTTTTTCCTAGCACTTCACGCAGAGACTCGGATGGAAATGTGACCTCCTCCTCTCCGTTGCGGCGTCTTAGATATGGATGGACCATATCACCTTGAATTGGGCCCGGTCTAACAATGGCGACTTCGATAACTAAATCGTAGAAGGCTCTGGGCTTTAGACGGGGTAGCATTGTCATCTGCGCTCGACTTTCGACTTGAAACACACCCACTGAATCGGCTCGAGACAGCATTTTGTAGACTTCTGGATCTTCCGCTGGGACAGTTGCGAGATCGATTTCATGTTGATGGTGTTGTTGTAAGAGCTCAAATGCTTTGCGAATACAACTCAACATACCTAGCCCTAACACATCAATTTTGAGAAAACCTAATGTGTCGAGATCATCTTTGTCCCACTCTATAGTCGTACGGCCTTCCATTGTTGCGTTGGCGATAGGAACAAGGTCATCCAATCGCCCCCGTGTAATGACAAAGCCACCTACATGCTGGGATAAATGTCTTGGAAATCCAGATATTTCACTTGCCAACTGTAAGGTACGAATAATTCTTGGATCGTTTTCGCTGAGTCCTACCTCTCTCAAAGGGAGTTTGTTTTTTTTTGATAATCTTTCTATTACTGAGGCTTTTGATAAAGCATCTTCTACATCACGACTTAGTCCCATCGCGCGTGCCACCTCCCGCATCGCACTACGGCCGCGATAATGTATCACCGTGGCCGCAAGCCCGGCACGTTCGCGTCCATATTTTTTATATATATATTGAATTACTTCTTCACGGCGTTCGTGCTCGAAATCAACGTCTATGTCAGGCGGTTCTCCACGTTCAGCGCTAATAAATCTTTCAAATAATAAATCGATTTTCGCGGGATCGACTGCTGTTATCCCGAGACAATAACAAACAGCGGAATTTGCAGCTGAGCCGCGACCTTGGCACAGAATTCCCCGGTTTCGTGCATATTGAACGATGTCATGTACAGTCAAAAAATAATTAGCGTATGAAAGTTCATCGATTAGTTGGAGTTCATGTTTTATTTGGAGGCACACCTGATCAGGAATTCCACTGGGATATCGATCCTGAGCCCCTGCCCATGTTAAATCTGTTAAATGTTTTTGTGGGGTGGTTCCGGGTGGGGCCTCGTCATCTGGATATTCATAGATCAGTTGATCAAGCGAAAATGAGCATCGTTCGGCAATTTCAACTGTACGAGAGATCGCTTCTTTATGATTAGGGAACAACGCAGACATTGCATCAGCCGATTTGAGGTGACGTTCCGCATTAACGAAAAGTTTGTACCCAGCATTATCGACTGTGCATCGATTTTTAATGGCAGTTAAGGTGTCTTGCAATTTACGGCGGGTGAGATCGTGATAATGCACATCATTGGTTACGACCGTTGAGACATTCACCTTGCTTGCCAAGTTATCTAGTAAAGCAATCCGCCTAGTGTCTCCATATTCGAGGAAATTCTGTAGTGATAGATAGCAACGGTCACCCATTACCTTAGAGAAGCGTGATAGGGTTAAGGATAGGTGATCTAAATCACATTGGTTCTGCGATAGAATGACAATGATTTGGTCTTTTTGTGCATTTAAGAAATCATCTATTGAAAGATAACACTCACCCTTTGGTGCGCGTCTTCGACCCAGGGTTATTAGCCTTGTGAGGCGGCTATAAGCAGCGTGATTTGTAGGCAAGCATAAAATTGATTCTGAGTCTGTGAAGTCTAAACGTGCGCCAACGATTATTTTTATTCCTGTCTCTCGTGCTGCTAGATGGGCTCGAACTACACCTGCCAGTGTATTACGATCAGTAATAGCGATAGCCTTATGCTCGAGTTCTACCGCTCGGTGGACTAACTCTTCCGGATGAGACGCACCTTTGAGAAAAGAAAAATTACTCGTGGTTTGTAATTCAACATAAGAATTCATGAGAATAATCCGTGGACATACCAACGGGTGGTCTTGCTTCCTTGATTAGTTTCTCTGAATATCCACAATCGTTGACCTCTGCTGTCCTCAACCTGGAAGTAATCGCGTGTGCCTGTCTTTCCTAACCTCCACCATTCAGGAGAAATTCGCTCTGGTCCTTGGCTTAGGGTTATTTTATGAAGAACTTTGCGCCAACGAAAAACAGACGGTGGCTCGACGAGAAGTTTGGATACTAGGCCGATAGTTTCAACTTCTTCTGGTGGATACAGTAACCGTACTGGGCGGATTATATTTTTATATTTTATATCAGTGTTACGGTGTTTCTCCGTAATTGATGAAAGTGTGCCAGCACGCTCCGGTATATGACTTTCGGTAATTCTCGGCGATAAAATTTTTTCATTTCCGAACCTGTTTGTTAGTCGATCGATTAATAGTGTGAAATTATTACTTTTCCCGCTATCAGAGAGTTTCGCTTGGATACCGCCTAATGCCTCCGTCCTTTCTGCGAATAGAGTTGTTTCCTCTACGCCGAAGCCGGGATCAATATCGTTGATACGGTCGTTAAATAAATGTTTTAAGGTGGTAACGTCTCGAATAGGGTGAGTAGCGCTAGCTAGACGCCGTTCTATGCTGCCGTCAACACGGTACAATGTAAAAATCAACCTTCTTGCACCAACCCCTTGGCTTTCCATCTTCTGGCATAATAAGATTAACATTTTTTCTAGAGCTGCCCGGAAATCTTCTGAATTTCCGATTGGTTCGGAGAAGGAGATCCGAACATATAGTGGTTCTTTATATTTCACGGCGGAGATTGATTCAGATACTTTTCCAATCGCAGCATCCAATCTTTTGAGTAGTGCTGTGCCGTAACGAGCAGAGAGTGTTGCACGAGGTAATTTCAGAAGATCACCAATAGTATGTAATCCTACTTTTTGGAGGTTTAATCTGGTGGTAGAGGAAAGTCTTAGAGCTGCAGTTGGTAGCGGAGCTAGGGTTTCTCGTGCGGTTCCGAGTGGTGCAATAGTCCAGTTTTTTTGATTATTTTGGCCATAACGTGCTAACGCCCAGGCAGCACCCCTGGTTTCTGCGATTGCAGCTTTAGAAATAAAGCCTATCTGGTCTATTTTGTTGACTAAATCAGTCAGCATTATTTCTTCGCCTCCAAACAAATGACTGCAGCCAGTCGCGTCTATCCAGATTCCGCCGCCACCTGGTCCTTCAAGCATCAAGTTTGGATCTTTTTTTTCTTTTTCTTGTTCATCTTGGATCTCGCTGCTAGAAGTCCAAGGGCTGTAACGAGAACACCATATTCTGATTTTTTCCAGCATAGCCTTGTCTTTTTGAATCTGTGTTGGTTCAACACTTAATTTTGGAAAAATTGCACGTGCATCGGCTAGTTTCATGCCAGGGTTTAGTCCTTCCTGTTCTGCTATTGCGTTTGTCGCGAATAGGATGGCTTGGCCATGACGCTCTGTAACCAGTGCAAAAGGTTTATTATGCAATATCGGTGCTGCACGAGTTATCCGGTCCGTTGCTAGCCGGGGCAGCCAGAGAGAGATTACCCTTCTCATTTTGAAATTCCATTTTCCATATACCGGGGGCGCCCCTGCGGCAACGATAAAGCTCGACTTGCCAAAGAGGATTTCCTGGTTCGTTTAACGTCTTAGCCAGACCATATGGCCGGCTCTGATTGGTTTTTATCCGCCATCTTGTGGCTGCAGCAGAATTCCATGTCCCCTGCCATCCGGGATGTAATATGATGGCTGGTAAATCAGCTTCATTTGCTGCCGTCTGAAGTCGGCGCGTCTTTGTTAAATTTGTGTGCGCTATCTCACCTAGAACGCAGGCTGGCCCATGGCTGTGTAGTGCTTCTTCCATTGCCCATAAAATGTCGTCGTCACGCTTGAGTCTAAGAAAAATCAACCGATCTGGGGCGATTCCATGTTGTATGAGGCAGGGAGGGTAGATCTCTCCTGTATCAAGCATGTCGCTATTTTGACACCAGAGTGCGATACCTTTACGGGTCTGTAGTAAGGAGGACAGAAGAGACATACAAAAACTGGTTGCGGCAGCAGTGTCTGCAGGAGTGGGTATTGTTATTTCGTGTAGGGCACCCAAGGTTAACCCGCCGTCTGGTAAATGCGAGTCTAATTCTGTTATCCCAGTTCTTATAACTGACGGGGAGATAAATTCTAACTTAGTGCTCTTTTTTCCACGCTCTATCTGCCCGATGCGCGCACGTAGATCTGAGATCGCAGAACGGCAGTTAGTGCGATTGTTTATCATAGCATCTACCTCTTGTGGGTTTTAAATGTTCTTGTTTTGTTCTTATCAAAGATAGATTAAAGTGGTCAAGACGGTGAAGGACATTTAGATCTGTTCCTTAAGGCGATGAAACGCGCTAATAATTTGTGTCAATTGTGAGAAATACTATGGCTGAAACAACAGAATTAATAACTGAATCAAGCTTTCGTAGCCGTTTGCGCGGTGTTGTTGAATGCGCTTTGTTTCGTCATACAATCCTTGGGTTGATTGTGATTAACGCCGTAATATTGGGATTGCAGACATCGCCCCGTGCTATGGCAGCGATTGGACCAGAATTAATTCTAATTGATCATGTAATTCTTTGGATTTTTGTTGTTGAGATTATTCTTCGCATCATTGTCTACAGATTGAGTTTTTTTCGTGATCCCTGGGGATTATTTGACTTATTTGTTGTTGCTATTGCCTTAGCCCCGGCTAGTGAAGAATTTAGCGTGCTACGAGCTCTCCGTGTACTAAGGGTTCTTCGTATTATCTCCGGTGTGCCAAGGCTGCGACGGGTTGTTGGAGCTTTGTTGCATGCAGTTCCAGGGATTGGAGCAATTGGTTTGTTACTCGGGCTGGTCTTTTATGTCTTTGCCGTGATTGCAACTAAATTATTCGGCGGAGAATTCCCACAATGGTTTGGCACAATTGGTGAATCGATGTACTCGTTATTTCAGATAATGACCTTGGAAAGTTGGTCTATGGGTATTGTTAGGCCTGTGATGGAGCAATTCCCGCAGGCGTGGGCATTTTTCGTGCCCTTTATTATTGTCTCGTCATTCACAGTATTAAATCTGTTTATAGCTATAATAGTTGATTCAATGCAGACGATGCATGCAGAACGGGAAGACCGGACTGTGGAAAAAATTGAGACTGTTATTGACTCCGATACTAGGTTGGTTTCACGAGAAATCTCGGCCTTAAGAGAGGAAATAGCTGAATTAAAAAACAAACTAGATCGATAGATATCGATAATGATTTCGTAGGGTGTTTTTGGTCTGAATTTAATGGTCTAGTTTTGAATTAAGGGAAAAAAGAAGAAAATGACGGAGCCTCGAGCGCGTATTGGATACACTTCTGTCGCCTACGTTACGGAAATTTTTCCCAAGCTGTTTTACGAACTTGTTCCAGAAGGCGTGTTGTTACAAATACTCACTCAACATGTTTCTTCTCACGCTGATGGTAATATGAAATTCTCCATGAGAGCGCGCGCTCAACGGTGGAGACCTTTGTGCGCGCCGGTTCGGATATGGTGATTCTGGGTGGCTCGCCTACAAACCTTGCCAGGGGAGAGAACGCCTTGGAAGAGACTTGAGATGACTTATCTGTAGAGTTTGGTATTCCTGTTTCTTCAAGTGCCACGGCTCAAATAAAGGCCCTTAGAGCGGTAAATGCACACCGCGTAGGAATTATTCATCCAGCGTCAAATAGTTGAAATAAAGCCCAACTGAGCAAGTTGTCGAGTTCAGGGTTCGAACCAGTTATATGTTTAGGTGTTGGCGCTACTTTTGAAGATTATAATCGTATCTCCAAAAATACCGCATTAGATCTTGGAAAAAATTTATTAGAGAGGGATCAAGAGGTTGATACCCTGCTTTATTCCTGTCCGCACTGGCCACTGGCGGATACAGTCGAAATCCTCGAAAAAAAATATAATGTGACGATTGTTAGTTCTTTTAATGCAATTATTTGGGAAGGTCTTCGAAGTTGTGGGATAAAAGACCAAATTCAGGAAAATGGAAGATTGCTAAGAGAATATTGAAAGAGAGTAAATAATGTTTCGTGTGACATTGATTGGAACCGGTGCTCCCCCACCTATTTTAAGTCGATTTGGTCCCTGCACGCTGGTCGAGGTGGGCAACGAAAAATTTTTGTTTGATGCGGGACGGGGTGCATTACAGCGACTTTTCCAACTGGGAACACCCTTTGGTGATATAACAGGAATGTTTTTAACCCATCATCACTCTGATCATGTAGTTGGATTTGTTGACCTTTGGTTAACGGGCTGGATAGGTCGCCCTTGGGGAAATAGAAAAACCCCCCTATCTGTCTGGGGCCCAGAAGGGACTGATCAGATGATGAAACATCTGCCCCTTGCTTTTGCAACAGATATTAGTGTTAGGGCACACAGCTACTCTCCAGATGGAGTCATTCTTCGATCAAAGGAAATTATTCCAGGTCCTGTTTATGAAAAAGATGGCGTTGTTATCACTGCATTTAAAGTTGATCACGGCGGTGAAAAACTATCAGCGTACGGTTATAGAATAGATTTTGATGGCTGCTCTGCGGTGATTTCTGGAGATACGACATATAATGAAAATTTGATTGAGCATTCCAAAGGCGTTGACTTACTCGTACACGAGGTTACCCATGGGATGGGAAAGGGACAGGATAAGTCAAATCTTGAGCGTATCCGTCGAAACCATACAATTCCCGAAGACGCTGGAAAGGTTTTTGCGCTCTCGCAGCCTAAACTTGCGGTTTATACGCACTTATTACTTTTCGGTGGCGCTAAACCGGAAGATTTAATACCGGCTACGCGTCCAACTTACGACGGGCCACTGATAGTAGGTGAAGATCTGATGCAATTCGATATTACTCGGGATCAGGTGAAACAGTCTCAGTTTCCTATTCCTCCACCGCAATTTGATCGCGTCGGCTTCTGAAAATTGTTATAATCTATTTGGTAGATATAGCTGGATTGACTGTTAAAATAAGGTTAAAGCGGCCCTGTTAGAGCCGTAACAATTTTTTCGCATTTCCATTCAAAACTTTTATCTTATCCTTTTGAGATAGCGGTGCGCCTTCCATCCATTCTGGTCCCGGCTTATTTTCGACATAGGGCCAATCTACTGAAAAAAGAATTCTATCAATGCCCATCTCCATCATCGTGCAAAGCAATGCTGGACTTGAGAAATTGCCGCTTGTTGTGACCCAGAAATTATTAGTGAAAATCTCACGAATACGGGCATTTGGAGCATCCGGCCTGAATCCTTTCGAAAAACTGAAATCGACTCGCCAAAGTAAGAACGGGAGTCCTTCTCCCATGTGTCCAAGAATAATTTTCAGATCTGGGAATTTATCGAAAACACCTGACAGCATAAGCCGTAAACCTGCAGTAGCGGTTTCCACCGTGAACCCCCAGCCCGCTGAGAGGATAGAGGGCCATCTCTCAACATAATCTTTGTAATAGGCCTCGATTACAGCAGGATGTGGAGGACCAGGGTGGACATAAATCGGCACGTCAAGTTTTTGAGCCCGCTCAAACATCGGCCAATAACGTTCATCATCAATGAACACACCATCGGTTAGCCCATGGGTCAGCGCGCCCTTGAATCCAAGTTCTTCGACACATCGCTGTAATTCATCTGCACAGGCTCCAGGAACCTTTGTGGGCATAGAGGCAAAACCCATAAAGCGATCCGGATAGTTATCGATCGTATTTTTCAACTTATCGTTGACTGCTAGAGCTCGTTCAATTTCACTTTCGTCGAAGCATTGTGCTCCAGGGGGGCAATGGGACAAGATTTGGACATCTATTCCGGCTGCATCCATCTCGGCAATTCTGCCAGCCCCGACATCTAGAAGCCTCTCTTTCACGAGTCCGCTAGCGCCTTTATTAATTTTGGCGTCAACGTCTTCATCAAGGTAATGTTCTTCAATAGCGATAATTTGAATGCCTGCCTGAGTGGTCATTTGCTTTCTCCCTTAGCCGGATTTTACCGGCTCGGTATTTGTTGTAACCTATGATGCGCTCCTAAGCGCCATTTAGATAACGGATTTATGATGCCCTATACAGATCTTCGCGACTACTTGAATGAACTATCCAGCCGTGATCTCTTGTATGTAGTTGAAGAAACCGTAAGTAAGGACACAGAACTGGTTCCTCTGGTCAGACTTCAATTTAGGGGACTGCCGGAAGAAAAAAGAAAGGCATTCTGGTTTAAGAGCGTTACAGATTCGCGAGGGAAGAACTATGACGCGACTGTTGCGCTCGGTTCGTTAGGTTGTTCGCGTTCGGTCTATGCTGCCGCGCTTGGAACAGACCAGGAAGGAATAAGAGGAAAATGGGCGCAGGTGCAGGGTAATCACCTTGCCCCTGAAAAGATTTCAGCATCTGACGCACCAATAAAACAAAATATTGCTACGGGTTCTGATTTAGCCGAAGGCGTAGATCGTTTTCCACATTTAATTTCAACCCCTGGATTTGATCCCGCGCCATTTATTACTGCGGGTACTTGGGTAACACGTGATCCAGAGACTGGCACAAACAATCTTGGTATTTATCGGGGCATGATCAAAGCGCCTGATAGGATTGGTTGCGCAACAGACGTTAACACTCAACATCTTCATATTCAGTGGGAGAAGGCGCGCCGCTTGGGACAACACCTGGATGTCGCAATTTTTATTGGGGGGCCTCCTGCTCTCCTCTTATCGGCAGCTGCTAAGGTTCCATACGGTGTCGATGAATATGGAATCGCAGGTGCGCTGAACGGAGCTCCAATAGATGTGGTGGACGCGGAGACAAACTCTTGTCAGATACCAGCTAATGCGGAAATTGTTATAGAGGGTAGAGTAAGAACTGATTTTCTCGAACCCGAGGCGCCATTTGGAGAAGCCAGTGGGTATCTGGGACCTCGCAAGATGGAAAAGGTTCTTGAAGTGACTTCAGTGAGTTGGAGAAATCAGCCAATTTATCAGGGAATAATAAGCGAATTTCCGCCATCCGAGAGCACTGTCATGCGAAAGGCCGCTTTTGATG
The DNA here is from genome assembly GCA_913052165.1 of uncultured Rhodospirillaceae bacterium. Classification (GTDB taxonomy): domain Bacteria; phylum Pseudomonadota; class Alphaproteobacteria; order MPNO01; family UBA2964. The sequence continues at coordinate 9,748 of CAJXEC010000016.1, read as the reverse complement.
GCATTTATCTTAATCATCTTAAAAATAACTGCAATATTCCCTCGGTTACCAAGGTGGCGTGTCACGAAATGGCAAGTTGTAACATGCTTTTCGTCATTCAACTGGACCATCCTGCTCTTGGCCAGCCTTGGCAGGCATTGCACTCAGCAGCCGGTTTTGACTCCTCGCTTGGAAAAATTTTCATTGCGGTTGACTCCGACGTCAATCCAGACTCCATGGATGCTGTCTTATGGGCGTTGTCTTATGCCATGCAGCCGCACAGGGACGTTGAAATGATTCGTGGAAAACTACCTCGTTTGGATCCCTCAATATCACCTAATTTGTCGGAAATAGATAGACTTTATCCCGACGGGGAGGGTGCGTCCGCATTGCTCATCAACGCTTGTCGAGAACACCCTTACCCACCTGTTTCATTGCCTCGAAAAGATTTTATGGATGCCGCTCGAGAGAAATGGAATTCACTTGGCTTACCGGATCTGGAACTCAAGGAACCATGGCATGGTTATCCTTTAAGCGCTTGGACACGCGAGAATGAGGATGAGGCGGAGAGGGCGATCTCTGGGCGATATTTTGAAACTGGTGAAAAACTCGCCCAGAGACGGCAAAATCTGGATCAGGAGGATTAATGATTACAGTTGGGATTTTATCGCCTGCTCGTTGGCTTGATCCGGGGGCACTTCGGGCTGCGTGCGGTGCCCTGGAGTCTGCTGGTATAGATACTGCTATTCCGGATCAGAATTTTCTTAGGGAAGGCCAGTTTGCTGGTAACGATGAGAAGAGAGCGGAAGCGTTACACAGTTTATACGAAGATGAACGTGTGGATGCGATACTCTGCGCGCGCGGTGGTTTTGGTTCGACGCGCATCTTGGAATACATCAACTTCGATTTGATCAGTGCAAACCCCAAACCCTTGATCGGTTACAGTGACATTACTGGCCTTCTATCTACTATCGAAAGTAATACAAAGTCGCCAGTATGGCACGGTCCCATGCTCACCGACATTGCCCAAGGTCTGGATAAGAGATCCTTCGAGAGACTTTTGGAGGTAATTCGGGGGGACGCAGGAGCATTACCTGATATTGAGTTAACTTCTCTTCGTGAAGGTAATGGTGAGGGGCCGTTAGTTGGAGGCAACTTATCTGTCTTAGCAAGCTTATGCGGAACTCAGTTTCAATTAAAAACGACTAAAAAAATTTTATTCATAGAGGACGTCGATGAGCCTGCATATGTCATAGATCGGCTGGTGTTGCAGATCAAGCAAGCTGGAATGTTAGACCGTCTTGAGGGCTTAATTCTGGGCAATTTCTTCGATATCTCAGATACTGGCGAATTTGGATCTGGAGTCGAAGAAATTGTGCTGGATCATTGTTCAGACACTGGTTTCCCTATTTTAACTGGCATACCTTTGGGACATAATGGGCCCAATTTGGCCGTCAGGTTAGGCGCCTCGTTTGGTTACGCTGCGTAACCAGGATTAACTCGGTCTAGCATCTGCAGGAGGGATGGCCATCCACTCGGCCTTTCCCGAGTAACCTTGGCGTCGTTTTCAAATTGTTGAGCGGTGTGCTCCAGTAAATTCTCTGAGAGTTCAATAATTTTACCTCCAGATGCCATAATTTGAAGTTGTGTTTTGCATGATTTTTCCATCGCATACATTTCTTTAAACGCCGTTCCAATTGAGGGCGCGCATACTAAAAGGCCGTGATTGCGGAGCACGAGATAATTTTTATCGCCAAGGTCTTTTACCAGACGTTCTCGTTCATCCATGTCCTGAGCTTTACCCTCAAAATCATGATAAGCAAGGCGCTTGTAGTATCTGGTAGCCTTTTGACACCAGGGTTGAAGGCCCTCTTCAATTGTTGAGATTGCCATCCCAGCGACCGTATGAGTGTGAAGGATACAAATCGCGTCCGGCCGATTAGCGTGAATAGCAGAATGAATAACAAAACCAGCTGGATTAATCACGTGATCTGTATCCGATACAATATTGCCATCAAGGTCGACCTTGACCAGGCTGGATGCGGTTACTTCACTGAAATGCACGCCATAAGGATTTAGAAGAAAATGCATCTCTGGACCCGGTACTTTCACAGTAATGTGAGTTGCGAACAAATCATCCATTTCAAAATGGGCGACTAATCGGTAGCAGGCGGCAAGATCTATACGAACTTTCCACTCGTCCTCCGAAACTGGCACAATTAGGTCATCACGCCTCTCGATTACTGGACTTGCGCACATACTCACCTCTCCCTTTGTTTTGTTTTATGAGAGATTAGGCTTGTTGCGAGGAGGTGGTCAATTGCGGGAGTGAATTAAGCCTAATAAGCTCTACGCAGGGTAAACGGAGGGGAAGAATGATGGCCAGAGTAACTTTGCTTGCTGATGAACAGCTACCAGCGGACGCTGTCGATTTGGTAGAAAAAATGAAAACAGGTCGTCGTGGTAAATTACTTAATATTTATCGAATGCTTTTCAATGCGCCTCCGCTTGCAGTTGCATGGTTTAACCAGATGAATACGGTCCGATGGGAAACCGATCTATCAGGCCGTTTACGAGAATTAGTTATTATCCGGATTGGTTACCTGTTAGGAGCCGATTATATGCTTAGGCAGCATGTGCCGAAGCTGGCAGAGGCCGATGGAGTTTCGAGGGTTGAATGTGAGGCACTTAAGAATTCAATAAATCTTGAGATTTTTTCTGAGCAAGAAAAAGCTGTTCTAAAATATGTGGATCAAGTAACCAAAGGTGTAAATGTGGACGATAATATTTACGGGGCAGTAGCAAAGAATTTAACTGATCGTCAAATGGTTGAGTTAACCGTATTGATTGGCGCTTACAATATGCATGGACGGGTAATGGGCGCTTTGCGTGTTGATTTAGAAGAAAATCCCTGAGAAATATCAAAGTTTTTGTTTTCGGTTGATTAGATCTAAATCGTCAAAATTCAGGTGTCTTTTTCCCCATAAAAATCTCTACCGAATTTGTGAATGGGGCCGTCTAGCTTTGGTCGGAGCACAAACTCCATTCAGGATTGATTCACCGATTGACAATTTCCACACCAGTATAATCAGAGACAGTGCAGGTCTTATCGGAACGACAAACCAGTTTTAATTATCTTAAGATACTGGAGCAATTTGTTGCTGCTGGATCGAGTATTTTTAGGTCAGAATCGATCTGTTGGTCGGATTGATAAGAGGTTAAGTGATTTTTCTACTGCGTGGGCTGTCCCCAATAGTTTTGCTTCTTCCCAATGACGTCCAATGATTTGCACACCTATAGGCATTTTATTCTCTGAAAACCCTGCGCGAATTGAAATCGCGGGGTGAAGAGTGAGGTTAAAAGGAACTTGTATCATAGGGGTCTCCAAGTTCGGGTATGGATTTTTATCAGTGAGCAGAGGTGTTTCGTCCAACGTTGCCGTAGTTATGATGAGATCATAAGTCGAGAAAATATTATCCATCTCCTCCATAAGTTCACTGCGTCTGCGTTGGGCTTGAATATAATCTGCGGCGCGGATGGTTGCTCCTAGCATCATGCGACCGCGCGCGAGAGAGCCATAGTCTTCCCAATGATTTTTCAGTCGGTCCTCATGAATAGCATAGGCTTCCGCTGGGAGCAGTACTCGACCAACGGCATGCCAGTCCATTAGGTGGGACACCGAGATTTCTTCGACGTGGGCCCCTAGTGACTGGAGGATTGCCGCTATATTGTCGACAGCTCCGACAATGGGTTTTGGTGCATCCCAATCATCGGTGTAAAAATGACGAATTAAACCAATTTTTAAATTGGTCGCACCTTCTGAGAGGCACGCATTGTAATTCTGAGGTGGGAGTTCAGCGCTTACAGGATCTTTTTTGTCGTAACCGGCTATTTCTTGGAGAATTATTGCGCAGTCTTGAGAGTTCCACGCCATCGGTCCCACGCAGTCAAAGGAGTGGGTCAGTGGCATATCACCGTAAGAACTCACGAGACCGTAGGTTGGCTTAAGCCCTGCAATGCCGCAAAAGGATGCTGGGGTCCTTATGGATCCACCGGCATCGGATCCCAGAGCTCCTAAGCATAATCCTGCTGCTACTGCCGCTCCAGATCCAGAGCTGGAACCTCCAGTCACGTATTCAGTATTCCAAGGGTTTAGGGCGGGAGGAAATGCTGCGTCAAAAGTAGGTCGTCCGCCGAAAGTAAATTCAAATGTGTTAAGTTGGCCGGTTAGGATTGCGCCTGCATCTTTGAGTTTTTTTACTACGGTTGCGTCTTCATTCGCGTGCCAGTCCAGCATTGAACGCGAATTGGATGTGGTGGGGTGCCCTTTGAGATAAAAAACATCTTTGACCGCGACGGGAATGCCGTGTAAGGGGCCTCGATAATTGCCGGAGGTAATTTCTTTATCTGCTTCGATTGCCTCCTGCCGCGCCTCTTTCCAGAAAACCTTGTGATAGGCATTGAGGCTTGGGTCTAATGCCTCAATCCGGCCGAACACTTGTTCTAACAGAACGGTAGGTAAAAGCTTGCCACATTTTATGGCTGCTGAGGCGTCTGAGATCGTAGGGGGGGGCGGAGGACAAATCATTTTTTTGCGATTTTTTTGGTTATTTTAGGCGAATAAAAGGGCGCCATTCGTACTTCCCAACTCCTCTCTTTACGGCGTGGTCTTGCTCTTTCTGCTAGTGTTTTCAGAGCTCTATGTGCGGCTCGTAAATTCTCTTTTTCTTCTGGGGACATGTTTACCCCCGCCGCCTTGAGCATCCCATCAAACAAGGCCTCATTATCAGCAATTCGAATTTTACGAGCCATTAGCAGGATTTCCTTATCAAAAAGATCATTTTTCTTCTATCAATTGGGCTTTTGTTTATTCTCGCCCCGAGAGATTAGCAAAATCAGCGGCATTGCCAAAAGCGTACCGACTAAAATCAGGTGAAAATCATTTAAAAACCCAATAGATAATGCCTGTTTATTGATTTCTGCCTCAAGAGCGCTGAGGCCTCGGATAGAGCTAATCGACCAAAGTTCTGGCAGCCATGAGGTACTAATGATCTCGGTAAAAGGAGAAATCCGCTCTGTTAGAAATGCGTGGGACTCTTTTTGTGTCCGTGATAGGCAGCTAATGACTATAGAGACCCCGATACCGCTTCCATAGGTCCGTATCAGGCTAGATAAAGTCGAGGCCTCGGTTCTGTATTGTACTGGTAGGGTCCAAAATGAAACTGTTGTAAGAGGGACGAAGACAAGTCCTATTCCAGCCCCGTTAAAAAATCCCGCTATGGCGAAGGTTGCGTAGCCAACATCTGTCGTAGCATTGGATAGTGTCCAAGCAGAGTATGCCACGCACAAAAAACCCAGAAAAATGACTAATCTTGGGTCTATAACGCGCCCACTCAGGCGGCCAGCGAGAATTAGAGCAAACATCGTGCCAAGGCCTCGTGGCATCATGGTCAAGCCTGCAGTGACAACTGGAAATTCGCGGACGTTTTGTAGGAAAAGTGGCATGATAACATTTATCGACATTACAAGAACGCCTAGTAGAAACATAAAAATCATGCCGATCATAAAATTGCGATTCTTAATAATCCCTGCACTGATAAAAGGGTTTTCTGTGGTCATGCTGTGAATAACGAAAAGATAAAAGCTGAGTCCAATTAGTCCTAACATCAACAAAATTAACTCGGAGTTGAACCATCCCTCACTCTCACCTCGATCTAAAGTAAATTGCAGACAGGCAAGCATTACCGCTAAACAAAAGAAACCTAACCAATCAAAGCGCCTTTCTAAATCACGAGAGATTTCTTTTATGAAAACCAATGTGCCGGTAACCCCGAGCATAGCGAAGGGTAGAGAGAGGTAAAACACCCAGCGCCAGCTATATTCTTCTGTAATAATACCTCCAAGCACCGGACCTAAGACCGGCGCCACCATCACACCGGAGCCCCAAAGGGCAAGAGCAAAACTGTGTCTTTCCCTTGGATAAAGATCGAGAATTAACGCTTGTGAGATTGGTACCACAGGGGCCGAGAACATTCCCTGGAGCCCCCGCCAAATGATGATCTCCTCTAACGTGGAGGAGTTACCAGCCATTACCGAGCAAAATGCAAACCCAATGAGGGCTCCGACATAGAGCCTTTTCCGTCCGAACCGCCCTGCAAGCCAGCCTGTTGCTGCCATGGTAACGCCTTGAGCCATGAAATAGGTTGTCATTACCCAAGAAATTTGATCCTGGTTTGCTGATAAAGACCCTTGCATCGCAGGAAGTGCAATTCCCGCGATATTTATATCCATAATGACTACCGCGGTTGATAACATGATAGCTAAAGTCGCCATCGGGACATTGGTCTGCGGATGCTCCGGACTTATTTGCTGGATGTTAGAGGAATTCATTCTGCACTTTCGGTGTTGGCAAAACTACTTTTTATAACGGCCAAAAGCGAGCGTTCCCGGCCTGTGTCGATAGAGATTTGGACGGTCATACCTGAACGAAGTTTCCTAATTATTTTCTTATTGCTAAATTCGATACGGACTGGCACACGCTGAACAACTTTTACCCAATTACCGCTGGCATTTTGGGGTGGAAGAATAGACAGCTCGGCGCCAGTTGTGGGGCTAATGGAAATAACTTTGGCCTCAAGGGGTTCATTTGGAAAGGCATCGATAGTCACCTCAACATTTTGGCCGGGGCCAATATGAGTAAGCTGCGTTTCTTTTAAATTGGCTTGGATCCATTTTTCATCGCTCTGAATAATGGGTATTACTGGTTTTCCCTTTTGGACATACTCGCCGGGTTGGAGAGCAAAGCTACCCACAGTTCCATTCGCAGGGGAAAAAATGGTTGTGTGTCTTAAATTTAACTTTGCAGACTCTACCCTACCTCTTGCTTCAAGATAGCTGGGGTGTCTATCTACCGGTTGAGTGACGTCTCCTCCCAATTTAGCCATGACACGGCCTATGCTGTGTCGGGTTGTTCGGACATGCTGTCTTGCGATATTGAGTTCTCTCTCTGCTTCCTCAAGACGTACCCTAGAGGCCACTCCTCGTTGAGATAATTCTTTTTGGCGCTTGAAAACACGCTCCGAGTAAACAACCTCTGCTTTGGCGTCAGACAATTGGGCTCTTGCCTCAAAGAGCTCTTCACGCAGCGCATATAAGTCAAATTTTATTGAAATCAATTCAGCCTGAGCCCTAGCCAGATCTATTTCGAAAGGTTCCGAATCGAGTTCAAACAACGGATCCCCTTTTTTAACGATCTCGTTTGGTTTGACATGCAGTTTGACGGTCCGGCCGTCGAGATCAGAACTTATGGATAGCAGATGGGCTTTAACATAGGCGTTTTCGGTTTTAACAAATCGCGTGGATTTAATCCAATGGTCTGCGCCTAATAAAACCACTGATGTCGGCAAAACAAGAAGGAAGAAAAACCGAATGACCTGGCGATTGATGCCCTTCATTTTGTCGCCGAGTCCTGATTATTATTATCCATTAAATTAGATAAATTCTGTTTTACTTTGCTGAGAGAATACCTTAGCTGCTCGGCTTCTTTTTTTGATAATCCAGCGATTGCAGACTCCAAAATCTCATCGCCCAAGTCATACATCTTCTCAAGCAATGGTTGGGCTTTATAGGCCAATTTTATTCGCTTCGTTCTTCCATCATGCTTATCGCCATGACGCTCTATCCAACCCTTTTCTTCCAATCGGTCTAACAGACGTCCTAATGTCGGTTTTTCTATTTCAAGGACTGTCGCAAGCTCTGTTTGAGTTGCACCTTCCATCCTGTTAATCCTGGACATTACACGCCATTGCGCTCGCGTTAATCCGAGGGGTTCTACCCGCCTATCATAAACGGTTCGGAAAATGCGGGAGACATCCCCTATTAGATAGGCAACATGTTCTGGAGGGTCTTTCAAAGTCATGAGCGATCCCATAATTAGTAAGCGAACTTATAATTGCCTAGCATAAAATAAGCTAGCTTACTATAAAAAAGTTAATTCAAAGGTAAATTTATTGTTATCAAGGATAGAGGGTTGAATTTCCAATTTACTCTCCCATTGACATTTAGTTTTTCCTTCGCATAGATGGCCGAACCCTGGTACTTTTTTGAAACAAGGAGCATATGAATATTGGGGTGATAAACCGATTTAGAGACTTAGACGGCTCTAATACAACTTTTACGTTGGGGTTCTTTGAACCAAATGTTGGAAACAGAGACCAGTTGTGAAGTTATACTCGCTCGCGACACGGGTAAAGCGTCTGTAAATGTCGTCTTAAGTTGCCAGGTTTTTTTTGTGTTGCGAAATAATTAGTTATAGAACTGCCTTTTGTTAACGCAGCCGGGGTTTAAACGGTCCTTTGGCTGTAAGCGATTTGCCTTGGAATGATCAAATGCCTCTCGTCCGCGAACAATTTTTGTGAGTCCACACACTAAATGGTGCAGGGGTATCGAGTTTTGCCCATGAAGATGTGTTGATAATCAAAAATACGAATTCACGCTTAGGCCTCGAGTTCCAATTGGTGGTCTGAGGTGTGTACGCAGTAAAATAAAGGTGTAACCTAACCATCATGAAATTTGGAATTTTTGATCATGTAGACGCAAGCGGAGCTCCACTCGCAGATTATTACGAGGAGAGGCTCAAATTGGTCGAGTTATATGACTCTGCAGGTTTTCACGCTTATCATATTGCTGAGCATCATTCGACTCCGCTGGGCATGGCTGCTTCACCCAGCGTATTTCTCTCGGCGGTCGCTCAACGTACAGAAAAGTTACGCTTCGGCCCAATGATTTTCGCATTACCACTTTATCATCCGTTACGGTTATTTGAAGAAATATGCATGTTGGATCATATGAGCCGAGGTAGGCTAGAATTAGGGTTTGGGCGTGGTGCCTCACCCCTCGAATTAAAGATCTTTGGTGTCGAACCCTCAGGGGCCCAAGCATTTTACGATGAAGCCATGGAGATAATAATGGCAGGCTTTAAAGGGGAGCGGATCAATGTTAAGGGCGAGTATTTTGATTGTGGCGATGTACCGGTGATTTTTGATCCGAATCAGAAGCCTCATCCCCCGCTATGGTATGGCGTTCATTCCACAGAAAGCGCCAAAAAAGCAGCTAAACAAAAATTAAACATTATAAGCTTAGATCCTGCCGGCCCCACCGGCCAATTCTTCGATGCATATGTAGGGGCTTTCGATCAATCTTTACCAAAGCCCTTAATGGGTATCGGCAGGTTCGTCACCGTCGCTCCGACGGATGCTGAGGCGCTTGATATTGCCCGACGCTCTTATCCCGTGTGGCACGAGAGCTTTAATTTTCTCTTTCGTGATCGAGGATCTTCTCCGCGCCATCAAAGAGCTGCCACCTATGACGGCTTAGAAAAAGATGGGATGGGGATTGCTGGTTCGCCAGAGACGGTCACACAATTTTTATCAGAAAACCTCAAAACCTCTCAAGCTAATTATCTGGTTTGTCAGTTTGCTTATGGTGATCAAACCTCTGCGGAAATGCAGCAAACGGTTGAGCTGTTTTCTAACGAGGTCATGCCGGAACTTTCGGCTATTTAATATGAGTGAAAAAGCCCGTGTGAGCATCGCGGGAGCAACCATTATCCTAATTATTGGCACACTGTCCTCATTCGGGCCAATGTCTATGGATATGTATCTTCCGGCCTTGCCGACGATTGAAAAAGATTTTCTAACCACTGCCAGTAACGCTCAACTGACCTTGAGCTCATTTACGATCGGCTTTGCAATAGGACCCCTTTTTTATG
>CAJXEC010000015.1 GCA_913052165.1 uncultured Rhodospirillaceae bacterium | reverse complement strand
TTCTATAATAAAGACAAAAGAGTTCAATCAGTTATGATTGAAGTAAGAAGAGATTTGTACATAAATGAACATTCTGGAGAAAAGAATAATAACTTTTATGATATTAAAAACATTCTAGAAAAGATAATAAAGAAATTAGAGTGTAGTTGATATTTCTTTCTATATATTAGCGTGGTTTATAGATTAGGTTTTGTTTGTCAGTTTTGCGTGGGGGGTGTTTTTATAATTTAGTTAAATATTTCAATATTTAAGGTAAAAGAAAATCAATGTTAGATAAGTTTATTGAGGAGAATTCAGATTAATTTAGATTGGATCTTGTTCTATAATCTTTGATTGGTTTAAATCTGTCGTCAAGTGCAAGAATAATTAAATCTATTTCTTCTTTATTATACTTTTTATTTTCAATACCTTTTTTCTTGTTATTATCGTATTCTATTATAAGATCATATCCGAACCTCAGATCTCTTTCTTTTTTGTTTCACCATTTTGTAAAAATTTTGTTAAATATATGTCAATAATTGTTTCACTTTAACTACATTTAATTATTTTGAGATAATATAATAAATCAGATATTATAATTTACAAATTTCAAAATTTGAGATGATTGCTTCTAACAATTGATTATTTTGATAAATCTGTGATTAGAGTAGTATCTTTTTCAGTTAATCTTTTGATACCTCCTTGCATATATGCACCCCAGTTCATAGTGTTATTCTCAGATTTTTTTATATTTGATATAAAACTAATATTTTTAAAATTTTGTCTAAACCCAAAAGGTTTTTTGAAATGTTTGATTTTTTTTAAATTAATTAACTTCACAGGCGGATCAATACAATATTTCTCTAATTCAAACCAATTATTTTTTTTATTATAATTTTCAATTTTTTCAATCTTTGCTGATGCAATAACTGATGACCTGTATTGACTATTCTTAGAATTTGTTTTTCCAATATAAATATATATTTCGTCTTCAACTTTAATTTTATCTTTAAAAAATGTATTTTGATAAATTGCCCATTTACCCAACTTTAATCTATCCATTGCAACATCATATGGATCTATAGTAGAACCATTAATAGTTTCTATTTGCGAAGTTATTAGTAAATATCGATTTATAAACATCTTTTAAACTTTTATATTTAATATTACATCAAAGAAAATAAAAATCGTATAGTTAGTCAAATCAAAATTGTATTTTATCAAGATTAAATAGTAAAAGTAATTATGAAAAAAGTTAAAATCTTATCACTGTTTTCTGGCGCTGGTGGACTGGATTTAGGATTTAAAAATGCTGGATTTGATATTGTTACGTCCAACGAAATTGATGCAGATACTTTTGAAACTTACAAGTATAATTTTCCAAAAACAAATCACATAGGTAAATCAATTATTAAAGTTGGGAAGGATGATCTTGATGACTATTATGATGGAATTATTGGGGGTCCTCCTTGCCAAAGTTGGAGTGAGGCAGGGAAACAAAAAGGAATCAATGATCCAAGAGGTAAACTTTTTTTTGAATATGTAAGAATTTTAAATTTAATTAAACCCAAATTTTTTCTTGCCGAAAATGTTTCAGGTATACTCCAAAGAAAACATTCAGAATCTCTTAAAAATATTACCAATCAGTTTTCTGAAGTTGGTTATAAAGTAGATTACAAACTTTTAGATGCAGTAGATTATGATGTACCTCAAAATCGAAAAAGGGTTTTTATAATAGGTATTAGAAATGATCTTAAAAAAACTTTTCATTTCCCTCCAATAGGTTTATTTAAACCTAATAAAAATTTGAAAGATGCTATTTCTGATCTACCGAATCCTTTGCCTGCATTGGAAAAAAACAGAAGTAACTTTAAAAGTCATATTCCAGTAAATAATCAAATACCTAATAATGAATTTATGATAGGATCCTTTTCAACGATATTCATGTCTAGAAATAGAGTTAGGAAATGGGATGAACCATCTTTTACAATTCAAGCAGGAGGCAGGCATGCTCCCATACATCCAGGTGCTCCTGTAATGCAAAAAATTAAAAAGGATAAATTTGAATTTTGTAAAAAATATTTAGTAAAATATAGACGTTTGTCAGTTAGAGAATGTGCTAGGATTCAAACTTTTCCTGACGATTTTGTTTTCTTCTATAACCAAATTTCAGATGCTTACAAAATGATTGGTAATGCCGTGCCAGTAAAGTTAGCAGAAATAATTGCAGTAGAGATTAAAAAACAAATTTGCTAACCTTTTTTAACGGATAATTGTTTCGTTTCAATTGTAACGTTGAATTTAACGTATAATCGATAACTACCATATATTTTTCTAAATTTATTCCACAGTTACCGAATGGTTCGGAAGAGTGTTTAAAATTAACCGCAGTAAATTAATTTGAAAAACATTAGTTCTAAAATACGACAATTGAAACCTTCTTCATGAAATTTAAATGGCAGATATAAAGTCTACAAATCCATCTAGAAATTTACCTTTATTGAGAACAAACAAATTTGGTGAATAATTCCCCTATGGATCCAGACTTAAATTTCTGCCAATCACCTCTCTCTTCCAGCACCACATAATCACCTTCTGCCATGTTGCCCTTGAAATAAACGTCCTTCAAAAACCTAACAGTTTGATTTTCACAATTTGTCTCAATAAAAATGATGCTCGAATTTTCTCCATTGGAGTCGGTAATCGCATAGTCTCTTAACCTGATGTAAGTCCGCTTTTGATTATGTTTTTGTATGGATGAGAGATCTATAAAATATTTGTCGCCATTTCCCGTTTGACCCATCAGTTTCCAATTGAAATCTGCAAAACAAACATTGGTTCCCAAAAAAACTAAAAGAATTCCGAGGATTAATTTTAATTTATGCTCTCCCATCATTATTTTTTAATCCCCAAAAACATTCAAATTTAAATATCTTTTATCCATTGCAATTCAAATTTACTTATCTCGATGGGATGTTCCCTTAATCGAACATTCTGAATTCGTTCTTGTCTTGCACGATATTTCTTGAGAACTGAAAAGACTTGAGTGTTCTTCCAAGTGTTCCCTCGAACTGTCTTGATACCTTGTTCGTTTAGATATTGTGCAATCTTCCGATATCCCATTCCACGATCGTGAAGGGATTTAATCAGTTCATAATTCTGGTGTTGTTGTTCGGTGTATTCTTGTTCTGCGATTAAATCATTCGACCCAATGGTCACAGTAAAACAGAGATATTAAGAGAACTTTTCTTCAATAAAAACACTCTTCCGAACTACTCTACTGTAACAGACTTGGCCAAATTTCTTGGCTGATCGACATCGGTATTTTTTTCAAGCGCAGTGTAATAAGCTAGAAGCTGCACAGGTATTGTATACAAAATTGGATCTACGAATGGGTGCACATGGGGCAATTCAAAAGCCGCTTCAACTAATCCCCCTAATTTCTTAATCCCGTCTCCATCGGAAAAAAGGATGACCCGTCCCCCTCTAGACAGAACTTCTTGTGCATTGGAGGCGGTTTTTTCAAATAACCTATTATTTGGGGCAATCACAATCACAGGCACGGAATCATCAATCAATGCTATTGGTCCATGCTTCATCTCGCCTGCGGCATAGCCCTCAGCGTGAATGTAACTTATCTCTTTCAGCTTTAACGCACCCTCCAGTGCGATAGGGTAGGAAGAGCCTCGACCCAAATACAAAACGTCACGAGCATCACTGACTGCTTTGGCAAGTTTGCCCAATTCCTCTCCACGAGCAAGCACTGCATTTATACGTGATGGCAGTTCAACGAGAGATTCGCCGAAGGCCCAAGCTTGGCCTAAGTCAAGTTTATCTCTTTGACGAGCAAGAAATATTGTCAAACAGGCGAGCACCGCCAGTTGAGTAACGAAAGCTTTGGTGGAGGCTACACCAATCTCCGGTCCTGCATGGGTCATTAAAACTGCATCGGCTTCCCGAGCCATTGTACTTTCTGCGACATTAACAATAGCTAGAGTAAATTGGCCCTGTTCTTTGCAGTATCTTAGTGCAGCTAAGGTGTCAGCGGTCTCACCAGACTGAGAGATAAAAATTGCAAGTCCGCCCGGTTCCATCTCAAACTCTCGATACCGAAATTCGGAACCAGTGTCACATTCAACAGGGACTTTTGCGTGTTCTTCAATCCAATATTTTGCGGTCAAGCCCGCATAAAAAGAAGTGCCACATGCCACAACTGTTATGCGAGATACACTGGATAGGTCCAATTTAATGTCTGGCAATTCGATAGTCTTTGATACGGGATTAATAAAAGCAGACAGAGTTTCACCAATTACTGATGGCTGCTCATATATTTCCTTGAGCATAAAATGCTCAAAGTTACCTTTTCCTAATTCAATCCCAGAAACAGCTGTCAAATAAATTTCCCTATCAACGATATTGTTCGCACTATCAAAAATAATTGCTCCTTCTCGATTAATCTCTGCCCAATCGCCCTCCTCCAAATAACTTACACGCTGGGTAAAAGGGGCTAGTGCAAGAGAGTCTGATCCAACAAACATCTCACCCTCACCGTGACCAATGGCCAACGGACTTCCGCGCCGTGCCACGAAAAGAACTTCTTCATCTCCAGAGAACAAAACTGCCAGTGCAAATGCACCGTCGAGATACTCTAATGACTCTAACACAGCCTCTCGCTTGTTTTTGCCCATCGAGAGCATTTGGCTTATCAAATGGACGATCACCTCAGTATCTGTCTCCGTGTTGAATTGTCTTCCGGCTTCCTCTAGTTCCCCCCGAAGTTGGACGAAATTCTCTATAATACCATTGTGCACAAGCACCACATTTTCATCTCCGTGCGGATGCGCATTTACTGCAGTAGGCCGCCCATGGGTCGCCCAACGGGTATGACCTATGCCAATTTTACCTCCGATTGGATCCGAACTAATTAATGCTGAAAGATTTATAATCCTGCCCTCAGCTCTCCGACGTTCGATGCGTCCATCGAGGACGGTCGCGATACCAGCGGAGTCGTAGCCGCGATATTCGAGTCGCGCTAAGCCCTCCAGAAGCCTTGGAGCGACGTCCGCCTTACCAACCACCCCTATGATCCCGCACATTCTCAGCTAATCCTTAGTTTTTTTAACCTTGGCGCCCTCAAGAAGGCGAAATTCCTCCGCCCAACCGGATTTGATAGTGGCTTTCGCCCTAGTCATTGCAAGGCTATTTTCGGGTATACTCTCGGATAGGGTAGATCCTGCTCCTGTAATAGCGCCCTTACCAATTTTTATCGGGGCAATCAAAGAAGTATTTGAACCAATAAATGCACCCTCTCCGATTTCAGTTTGAAATTTAGAAAAACCATTATAATTACAGGTAATTGTTCCTGCGCCTATGTTCGCACCAGAGCCCACGAAACTATCCCCAATATATGATAAATGATTTGCGTTGACTTTATCCTTTAGAACCGATTTTTTGATCTCGACAAAATTGCCGATATGTGAATTGTGACCGATCTGCGCGCCAGGACGCAGCCGGGCAAATGGTCCGATAATTGCTCCCTCTTCTATTGTGGCGCCCTCGATATGGCAAAATGGTCTAATCTCAACATTTCTCTGTACGACAACTCCGGGTCCAAACCAAACATTTGGTCCCACGGTTACATCCTGGCCGATTTCGGTATCCGAGCATAACCAAACCGTTTCCGGATCAATAAGTGTTACCCCATTATCCATCGCCGCGCTGCGCAGTTTTCGCTGCAAGATAGCTTCTGCACGGGCCAAATCCGCTCGTGAATTGATCCCCATGACTTCATTTGGATCATCAGTTTCTATCGAGATACAATTCCAACCTTGAGTTCGCGCGATCTCAACGGCGTCGGTTAAATAGTACTCGCCCGTCTCATTATCGTTGTCAATCGCACCCAGAAGGTCAGGAAATCGAGCTCCGTCAAAAGCCATGATACCGGCATTGCAAAGATCGATCTCAAGGATACGAGTAGATGCATCCCTTGCCTCAACAATTTTCTTTAGTTGGCCGCTTTCATCAGTTACCAGCCTGCCATATTCCATAGCGTTGGGGGGCCTAAACCCCAAGACCACTAATGCGGGTTCGCTGGGTCCCCTCAGTCTTTCAAGCATCCTTTCAATCGTCTCAACCGTGAGAAAAGGCGTATCACCGAAAGCAACCAATACCTCCTGAATACAATTGTTTTTTAGCAGAGGTAAAGCTGCGGCAGCGGCATGTCCGGTCCCCAAAGGAGGGTTTTGTAGCGCAATGGTGGTATCCGATGCTAGTTTGGCAATGTCACTTTTCTCATCAGAGATTACCGTAATGACCTGATCCGGTGACATTGACTGGATGGTTTCCAGCAGATGTCCGATCAAGGGACGTCCGGCTAGCTTATGATTGACTTTGGGCATCTTCGAATTCATTCTGGTGCCCTTACCAGCCGCCAGAATGATAACTGCAAGGTTGCGCTCGTTCATAAACATATACCCGCTTTTAATGACTAAAATTAGAATATCTTCTGAATGGGTATATAATAGTCGAGCAGACGCTATCCCGCACAATCACAAAAAATGACAATATGTTTTCGAGATCACTAATCTCCGAGACCAATCTGTTGCTTATTCCCAAAGTTCGTAAATTCTGCTTTTGTCAAATGAGCAACGAGCCAACCCAAACTAGTTTCTAGTTCCATCTTTATAGGGAAATAAAGAAATTTTGAGAACGGTTTCCCGAACCATATTTTCATCGGTTCTTTAAAACGCTCGGCAGAATACTTAGAGTCGACCCGATAGCCCCCCAATTTCTCAATAAAAAAGTTGCATTTTAAAGCATCCCCTTTGTACGCCGATAATCGGTGGGCGCCCAGTTTTACTCTCTCTCTGCCCACAAGCTTCATTAAAAATGCATACTTTCCATCAAAGATAGGCTCCTGCATTGCACACTTCTCCGTTAGATCAAGCTTTTGCAGTAAGTGCAATAAACCCGTAGATAGATCCCTAGAACCTCTTTTCATCTGATCAGTTACTGGGCTCCTAATTACTGCTGTCTCTTCTGGAAATATTTTTGCAGATTTGACAACACCATTTTCATCGTATCTCAGTTTGGTCAGACGAGCTTTTCCTTTCCAGCGGGAAGTTACACTTGCCTTTCGCGGAATAGGAGCTCCTTCGATTATTTTTCCTTCAGACGATAAGTCCATCTCCCAGGAAAAAAAGATGCTGAAAAATTTAACTTCCCTTAAATTTATATCCACCGAATACTGACTAGAACCTATGTCAGCTTCCAAGTCTAATTTAACGACCTTTATACCTCCAACATAAACATCGTAGGACAAGACCAATAAACGTTCCGAGGCGCTAGCCGGGCTCAACGAAAAAAACAAGATTAATAGAGTGCTCAACCAACTCTTTTTCATTTTATCTACCTGGTAACAGACATGATAACGCTCGGGAGCGATACATCGTACCTTCCTCCGCTTAAGATTTTTAGTTATCGCATTACTATTTAATCTCTAAAAGCCTCTAGAATCTTTACGAATTTTTACTACTGAGTTCCCCACCCCTGATTTCAGACCACATCACGAGCGCACCATCTCTATTCCCTGAAGCATCGGAACCCTCTTCCTAAGCACCCGTTTGCGCTGAACCAACAATTATTTTTGCTTCTCATTTAGATAATAGACCGATACTGTTGATCGGAAAAATGTTCGGAATTATGAAAATTTTTACAAAGAAAAGGGGGCGCGGCCGAGGGAGAGTGCATTGCCTGCGCAAGGTGGAGGTCACAGGTTTA
Organism: uncultured Rhodospirillaceae bacterium; assembly: GCA_913052165.1. Classification (GTDB taxonomy): domain Bacteria; phylum Pseudomonadota; class Alphaproteobacteria; order MPNO01; family UBA2964. Next base: position 25,888 of record CAJXEC010000015.1, on the reverse strand, counting down.
ATTCCTATCGCACCCGCAATATTTCTTAATAACTAAACCGGTCTTGTTATAATTATGGCAAAAAATAGAAGGTCTGGACCGTTCAGGGGACGTATGAAAACCAAAAAAACAACCCTCTTTTATGGAAACAGCTATCCCTTGCCCATCCAAAAAAACTTCGTTGTTTTGGTTAAATGAAGAACCAGCCCCTCAAAATACTCGGAGACGCTGCATTAATTGGGATTGGTCTTTTTTGGTATATTATCTGTGTAATCTGTACTGCCGGCTGGTTTGGTGCAACAGAGGACAAAAAACGGGTAGTCGCCTGGGTAAGTTTTCTTATTTGGCTTTTTACCGGCGCAGGGGCATGGGTTACCTATCGCCTTTATCTTTCGTGACAAGAGTCCAACAATGTCAAGCCTTAGATTAGGGCTCACGGGAAAGGAGAAATCCAATGATTGGGACGTTAGAACCTCAAAGTAATAGAACAGCGGCATGACTGTAAAGGTTTTATGAAATTTCAAAAATTATTGGTATAAATCGTTGGAGTTATACGGCCATGTTCGCAGAAAAAGAGTGCGGAACAAGTAACTTCACCAAAACGCTCATTTGTTCTCACTATCGCGAGAAAACAAGGGAGCTGTTATCTATTTGGTAAATTTCCTCCCTACACATGGATTAAAATATTAAGGACATGAATTAGATTATTAAATGTTAAGGTTTCTGTATAATTTTGGGTTGCCCCAACAAAAGACGACTTTGGAGCATAATGATCAACGTCAAACAGTCAATGAGTAGACAGATGGATAACGAAAATTTTGATTTTATTGTTGTCGGAGGCGGATCAGCTGGCTGCGCGCTGGCTAATCGTCTTACATTAAACTCGAAAAACCGAGTACTCCTGCTAGAAGCTGGAGGAAGAGATTTAGATCCATGGATACACATTCCGCTTGGATGGGGACAAATACTGAAAAATCGAATGCACGATTGGAACTATTTTGCGGAACCTTCGGAGACTATGGACAATCGAGTTATCGAGTGTGCCCGAGGGAAAGTTATTGGCGGCTGTTCAAGCATAAACGCGATGGCCTACTACCACGGCCATGATGTTGACTACGATCGTTGGGAATCCTTTGGCAATCCCGGTTGGGCATATAAAGACATTCTCAAATACTTCAAAAAGTCAGAAAACTGGGAGAGAGGGGAAGATACCCATAGGGGTTCGGGTGGTGAGTTAAACACAACCTACTCAACTTTTGACGACCCTATCTGCGATGCTTTCATAAACGCGGGCAAAGAAATGCAAATTGGTTGGACTGATGATTACAACGGATCAAACAAGGAGGGCTTTGCTCGCATTCAAGCTACAATTCACAAAGGTCGCAGGTGTTCCTCAGCTCAAGCTTTTCTTAAGCCATCTCTCAAGCGAGCTAATTTAAAACTCGAAATCAATGCCTTAGTAGAAAAAATCAACTTTGAGGGTAAAAAAGCGAAAGGAATAACCTACCAGAAAGGTCAAAAGAGGATCACTGTTGAGGCCTCCCGAGAGGTGATATTAGCGAGCGGTTCGATCAACACTCCTCAAATACTGATGTTGTCCGGTATTGGAGCATCGGAACAAATCAAGAGCGTGGGACTGGAAGTCCATCACGAGCTATCGGGAGTTGGAAAAAACCTTATTGACCATACCTCTGCATCAATAAATTTTCGTCGAAAAAATCGTGGCACTTTTCATCGGGAAATGCGGTTGGATAAAGTGGCACTCTCACTAATAAAGTCCTACCTAGGCTTTGGCGGGTTTGCGTCAGATCTCCCATTTGGGATCACTGCCTTTATAAAAACGCGACCTTCCGAACCAGTGCCAGATGCCCAGCTTCTTTTCTGGATGGGTGCAACTAATACCGCTAGTCCTTATTTCCCACCCTTTAAAAAAGCTTTCAACGATGCCTTCAACGTCAGAGTTATGCCGATGAGGCCTCAAAGCAGAGGTTATATAGCATTAAACTCTAGCGACCCGGCAGTTGCGCCAAAAATAAGTCAAGCCTTTTTAGAGGAAGAAGAAGAATGGCGCGTGATGCTTGACGGGCTCCGAATCGCAAGAAAATTAGTTTCCCAAGCCTCAATGAAAAATTTTGCAGGCCCTGAGTTAATTCCTGGGGACGGAGATGATGGCGATGAGGCATTGAAGGCCCATGTGCGAAAAACAATGATAACAGTGCATCACCCAGTAGGAACATGTCGTATGGGTCCAAAAAGTGATCCAACCGCAGTTTGTGACCACACTCTTCGCGTCCGCGGGCTCGACAGCCTGCGGATCGTAGATGCCTCTGTAATGCCTGATTTAATTGGTGGAGCAACGAATGCGCCTACGATAATGATTGCTGAGAAAGCCGCTGATATGATTCTCAACAATCAATTGTAATAAAACTATTTTTTGATTGTTGCTTAACTCTCTGGTGACCTCTGAAGCCAAGCAACGTTCCTCTTCAGTCTCCGATACCTCGATTACCGGTTTATGGACACCTGCATAAGTATGAGCCTGCGTTGCAGCCTACACTGACCCGAGGTGCCTGCAACGGAAAAACCTAGAGCCTCTCCGAGGAAATGTCAGTATTGAGCGCCCCCACACTTAAAAATTGGTTTTAAACAACTACCGCTGTCATAATTCCTTCGGGAAAGATATCCTCTGGTTTAACGTGTTTATGTGCAATTCCCTGTTGGTAAGTGTATAAGAGCATTTGTTCACATGTCGCTCTGTTTTCCTCGATCCCAAATGGGAATGGGTCCTTACCAAAAGTATTACACATTCTCTCCCCGTACGCGGGGATCCATGGCAAAGGGTACCGAGACACCGCTGGATCCAACATCCTCTGCACAGCACGATTTTTTGACTCGTTGAAGGCATTTAAAAGATTTCTTGCAACCCACGGATTTTCCTGAAGGACCTTCCTCTGCATCGCAATTATATGCATTATCGGCCAAACACCAGTATCGCCGTAGTAATTCTCCTCCATCTCGACATAATTTGGAAAAAGTCGTGTCACATCTGGATGACCCTCTAAAAAACATGTGGGGGGGCGAGCAATAATTGCGCAATCAATTTCTCCAGCGGCCAAAAGCTCTGACAACGATTTATCGATGATACGGGTAATTTCAACACCTTCGGGTAGGTTTAATTCGACTTTTTCCATTCTGCCCGGTGCATTTGCGCCCGCTTGATACCAGTGAACGTCTGTCAGTTTGACGCCGCAATCATTATGCATCCAACCGCGCATGTAGACTGCAGCTGAATGAGCCCATTCCGGTGAGCCAACGCGCTTTCCCCTGAGATCTTCTACAGTTTTAATTCCAGCGTTTTTGTTAATATAGAAACTAGAGAACCGAAATAACCTTGAGCATACCACTGGCAATCCAATAATATCGGAATCATCTCGCGTTACCTGGGTTGAAAATTTAGCAAAACTCAACTCTGACACATCCCATTCCCTATTAGCGGTAAAACGAGCAAAGCATTCGTGATGACTGAGCACAGACCAGCTATGATCAATTCCTTGCGCTTTGACCTCTCCAGTTCGAAAATCTCGAAAATGGTCGTAATCAGTCGTAGCGATGCTCAGCTTAATATTTTCTCGCCCCATTTCCCCGATCTCCCTCGCCAAAGTCCTAGATTTCGTAGCTTTGTCTATTTCTTAGCACCGGTTTGGCCAATCTGATACCCAAATCTTAGCGAGTCCTTGTGGTCAAAGTTTTGGGCTCTTTTAGGGTTTTTCAAAAACCGCAAATGGACAGATCAGCGGTAACTTGAGTTTTGCAATCATCTTTAGATAGGCCTCATAAATTTCTCTCAAGCTAGGTCTGGGGCTGATGAGCTCAACCAGACGTTTTGTGGCATCCGACTGTATTTTGCAGATTCTTTCCGCATGTCCGGGCGACTTTTGAACTACCGCAATGAGACAAACCGAGGCATGATAATCATCGATGCTAGAAAAAATCTCTCCTCTGCAAATATCCCCGTCCTTCAAAAGCCCTCCCGTCGGCCCAACATTTGTTCATTTACTGCGCTCACCGGTCGCAATGATTATGAATTTAAAATCTCGCGCGCCGCGAGCGCAAATTTCGTGCGTCAAAGCAGAGGCGATGTCCATTTCAGAGGACCCCACTGCAACAATGTAAAAGCGCTCGGGTATGCTTTAGTCTAAAATTCTCTGGAGTATGTTAAGAGCATCGATTTCTCTCGGGGTTTCGATAATCGTTGCTCGGCTAAAAAGATCTTGTCGGGGAACAAATATCACCGAGGGGAAATAACCTTTAGGCATTCTAAACCTGGGGCTTGCAGGTCGTCCATCTCCAAACCAATGAGTCCTCCGACAATTCCATGATTAACAAGCATTTGGGCCAGAACGCCTTTTGAAATTTCCGTAAACTCACCCCAAGCGGTAACAGGAACTTCAGGTAATTTTTTCTGGACAGCATTTGCCTCCATATCAGCGGTAAAGACGCTTGCGGAACAGTCTGGTCTCAACTACAACGTTGAGGGTCGTTAGCGCTGAGATTTGTAAGATGGCACCGCGAGACCTGATAGATAAGCAAAATTTTCAGAGCTAGTTGCAAGTAAAGCATCAAGCCCCTGAGACTTGGCCAGATCAGCCATTTTTTTGTTCCTCGGTCCTGAAAACTGCCACCCCTTTTTTGAGCGCTCTAGTTTCGAGAGAAGATAATTCATATGGCCGTTCAAATGGATTAAATTCTGACTTTGGATTTAAGCCTTTAAAAACCTGTAAGCAGTGGTTCGCACAGAACATCAATAAAACGGAGGGTAAAAATTTTGTTTGAAACCACTCTCTCTTCTGTCATTTTTCGAGGCAATATTATTAAGTTACCAAGATATTTGTCTTTCAGGGCGCCAAAATATTATTTAAGGGAGCTAGTTCTTTTCTGATGGATCGATCTTTTCTAACCAACATTTGGTATTTTGCTAGTGCGAGCAGCTCAATTAAGACTGGGCAGTTAATCCATCGCCAAATCTGCAAACACCCCATGGTTTTAGGTCGCACTCAGTCGGGTAAAGTTTTCGCTCTTCAAGATAACTGCCCACACAGAGGCATTCCCCTTTCTGAGGGTAAAATCATTGGGGAAGAGGTCCAATGCTGCTATCACGGCTGGTCTTTTTCAACAAACGGGCTCTGCACATCCATCCCATCCCTAGCGGATAAAACAGAGATTGATCTATCAAAAATTTCTGTGCGAACTTATCCAATCAAAGAGTATCAGGGTCTGATTTGGGTGTGGCTTGGCGATGGTGATGGTCAAAATGTAGACCCACCGACCGTCCCGGAGGTCGAAAACCATGGCCCTCAGGTAAGTCACGTGCTAGAGTTTCCGGTCAATATTGACCATGCCGTAGTCGGGCTCATAGACCCGGCTCATACACCGCATGTTCATGAGAGCTGGTTTTGGCGGAAGCCCTCCGGAAGAACCAAGAAAGAAAAAAAATTTAAACCATCCCAGCTGGGCTTTGAGATGCTTCCGCATCTGGCCTCTAAAAACTCAAAAATTTACAGGCTAATTGGAGGAGCTCCCGAAGTAAGAATTTGGTTTGCACTTCCAGGAATTCGAATTGAACAGATTAAGGCAGGGAAAAATTTTTATTGCGGTATGACCGCGTGCACCCCGATAAATGAAAATAATACACTAACAACGCATATGATGTGGTGGTCAATGAAGTGGGCAAATTTCCTAAAGCCCGTAGTTCGTCATTTCGCCAGAACTTTTTTAAAGCAGGATCAAACCGCTTTTATGAAGCAATCAAAGGGATTGCAGTGGCACCCACCCTTGCGACTGGCGGGTCAGCCTGATCAGCAAGCCAAATGGTATTTCCGTATAAAAAACGAGTGGGCGCGCACGGAAGATGATGGCAAAGAGTTTAAAAATCCGCTAAAAGAGACAACTCTAGAATGGCGCACCTAGCACCTTTTGCAAACTGCGATCAAAGACCAGTTAATTCTGCATTTGGATCGCTTGCCAAATCTTTTCTGAGGTCGCTGGCATTGAAATATTAGTAATACCTAAAGGTAACAAAGCATCATTTATAGCATTCATCACCGCCGGGAGCCCCGCAACGGTAGCTGTCTCTCCAGCACCTTTTACGCCCAACGGGTTTGAAGATGTAGGTATGGGGTGCCTATTTAGCTCAAATCCACAAAAATTATCTGCCCTTGGCATTGCGTAGTCCATAAAGGAACCCGATAGCACTTGGCCGTTGACTGGGTCGTAGGCCATATTCTCCATAAGGGCTTGGCCGGCCGCCTGCGCAATAGAGCCATGCATTTGGCCGTCAACGAGAAGGGGGTTTAATTCGGCGCCCACATCATGAACCGAAGAATACCTTTTTATCTGAGCCACGCCTGTATCAGGATCGATCTGGACCTCACAAAGGTTAGCAGCATTTGGAACATTGGATACCTCTGGAGACCAAGTAGCTGTTTCATACAAGCCAATCTCCAGATCTGGCGGGAGTTGATTTGGCAAAAAAGCGGCCTCCGTAACCTTAGAAATAGTTACCTCTCGGTCAGTCCCTGCAATACAAAAAACCCCATCTTTGAACTCTATATCGTCTGCTGCAGCTTCAAGCATATGGGCTGCGATACGCTTAGCCTTGTCAATAATCTTTTCCGCCGCTCGGAAAACAACCGTTCCTCCAATCGTCGCACTTCGCGCAGCCCCCGTGCCGGTGCCCCATGACAGCTTGCTGGTGTCACCTTCAATGACGGTTATGCGTTCAGAGTCGATCCCCAGTTTTTCACTTACAATCTGAGTATAAATCGTTTCATGACTCTGCCCTCCAGCGGTAGTTCCGCACAAAATGGTCAAATCGCCCCCCGGATCAAATCGCAACTCAGCCGTCTCCGGCGAAGGCCCAGCACTCGGATCGACCGCCATCGAAACCCCAATTCCGTATAAAAAACCTTGGGAACGCGCGGCCTCTCTGCGCTTTTGAGCACCCTTATAGTCTGCGGTCTTCAGACATTTATGCAAAACTTTTTCAAAATCACCACAATCGTAAGTTTCTCCGGTTGGGCAGCGGTAAGGCATTTGTTCTGCCGGTATTAGATTGCGTTTTCGGATCTCAGCTGGATCAATCCCCATCTCCGCGGCAGCTATATCCACCATACGCTCGATCACATAGGCTGATGGGGCTCCGCCGGGCGCTCGATAATTGGAAACTGGCACAGTATTGGTAAGCACAGCCCGACCCACCCCGTGAACCGAGGGAGTAGAATAGGGTCCGGTGACGGCGCTCGCGACGCCATTGGTTGAGAGGAAACCTATCATTGTAATGAAAGCGCCGACATTATTGTTAGAAACTAATCTTAGACCCAAGAATTTGCCGTTTTCATCCAAAGCGAGGGTACCTTCGACATGCATGTCTCTCGCCTGATCATCAGCTACGTGCCCCTCCGAACGCTCACAGGTCCATTTTACAGGTCGACCAATCTTTTTTGATGCCCACACAACCAGAGGAACTTCGGGGTAAAGTCCTCCTTTCATACCGAAAGATCCACCAACATCTCCAGCGATAATCGTCATCTTGCTCTCGGGAATCTTAAAAATGTGCTTACACATCATCGTCCGCCAGACGTAGGGGCGCTGTAAGCAAGCAAAAACATTATAGTGCCCTCGTCCAGGTTCGTAGGACGCATTTACAGCGCGTGGTTCCATTGAATTCGCGGCCACCCGATTTACTGGAAAGGTGCCAGTGACGACATGTGCTGCACGCTCAATCGCTGCATCTACCGCACTTGCATCGCCATGTTCTCTGTAGACCGGTTCATTTTGTGGGCAATCTTCGTAAAGGTCAGGCACAGAGCCTAAATTCGCCTCGGCAGTGGAGACGTTTGCAGGAAGCGATTCATAATCGACAAGTATGGCCTCGGCCGCATCCTTTGCCTGATAAACTGTCTCTGCAACCACCATAGCGACTAGGTGGCCGACATGCAAAACCCTATTTTTTGCGAGCGCAGGGCGATCCGGCCGATACATCGGTGATCCATCTCGTTTTTTAAATGGGGAAATACCTCTTACCGGGCCCAAATTATCCGCTTGATAATCCTCTCCGGTCAAAATTTTTAGTACCCCCGGCATGGCTTCGGCTTTGGCGATGTCAATTTTCTTGATTTCTGCATGGGCATACGGCGACCTTAGAAAGATCGCAAATGCCTGGTTCGGCAGTGCCACGTCATCGGTGTATTTCCCCTGACCCTTCAATAGCCTTGGAGCTTCCAGTTGACGAACAGGCTGACTGACGGAGTAGCGAGGCATGGCAATTCCCTATCAAAATTATTTAAATAAATTTTAAGAGTCTGGCCCAAAAGGGCAACAGCCGTCCATCCGCCATTAGCAACCAAACAACAAACGGCTTATATACTTCTTAGGGGTTGGCAAGACATACCACTCGGATAAGATCCGATCAAAATGCATTAGGAGAGATAAATGGCTACGATTGACGCAGACGCTCACGTGCTGGAGACGCCAAGAACATGGGAATATATGCCACCAAATCTTAAGCGGCACACACCTTTTGTTGTCAACCAACAAAGCGGAGAAACGACCTTAGGCAGCAGTGGCAATGTCATTCGGGAGTTTTGGGTCGTTGATAATAGGCTTCACAATAAACAATTCAACGTGGGCCTGGATACCTCCGAGGCGGCGCGCGAAATGACAGATATTCAGGCGCGAATTGATCATATGAAAGAATTGGAAATCGATATTCAGGTGCTATTTCCAACGCTTTTTCTGCGCCCGCTGACCATGAATGCTGAGCTCGATTATGCGATTTGTTACAGCTATAACCGCTGGCTTGCTGAGATTAATAAGGCAGCTCCAGAAGCACTCCGTTGGGTGGTGTGCCCTCCTCTGCTAGCGATGGATAAAGTCAGAGAAGAATTAATTTTTGGAAAAGAGAATGGGGCATGTGGAATTTTTATCAGAGCTATGGAAACCGACCGGATGCTATCTGATCCTTACTTTTTTCCATTTTACGAAATGGCGGAGGAACTAGACCTTGCCATTGTGCTGCATTCGGGAGTGGGAAGTTTTACTGTTCATGAAACATACCGCTCAGATCCTGGCTTCAATAGATTCAAGTTATCGGGGGTTGGAGCTTTTCACGACTTAATTTGGAATGACTTACCCGGAAAGTTTCCTAAAGTGAGGTGGGGTTTTGTTGAACTGAGCGCGCAATGGGTTCCATACGCGTTAAACGACCTAGACCTTCGTCTTTCCCGCATGGGAAGGGATGTTGGTGAAAACCCACTTGGTGACAATAATATCTACATCGCCTGTCAGGTTACCGACGATCTAGATTACATCATAGATACTGTTGGCGACGATAATATCGTTGTTGGCACCGATTATGGCCACAATGACACTTCGACAGAAATCCAGGCTTTACGAAAATTGAGGACCGATGGAAAAATTCCTTCAAACTCGGCTGATAAAATCTTGGATGAAAATTCGAGGCGGCTTTACGGACTATAAACATCAAAATTTCAAAAAATACCTGGATATCTTATTCAAGTTTTGTATGGTGTAGTCACACAACAAATCATTGGGAGTAAATTAATGCAAACAATAGTGAAGTTTTTTGGCTTGGCATTTGCTATCTGCGTAGCGAGTGGTCCAATAAGCGAGGCCTTTGCCAGTGCCAAAAAAGCTAAGTCACTTTACCGCGGGAGGACGATAACAATACTCGTGGGGTATGGTTCTGGCGGCACATATGGCCGCACTTCTCTGCTATTGGCAGAGCACATGGGCAAATACGTACCCAGAAAGCCAAACATCGTGGTGCAGCACATGCCCGGTGCAGGTGGTTTAAAGGCAGCAAATTACGCGGCAAATGTGATGCCAGCGAATGGCTTAAACCTCCTGATGCCACCAGAAATGTCGGTTGCTTCCGCCGTACTGCGCCCGACGAAGGTAAAATTCAAACCGCAAGATTTTCACTGGCTGGGACGGGTTTTCGGGCAAAACAATGCCGTCGTTATTCGCAGAGATAGTGGAGTAACGAATTGGGGCCAAATGAAAACCAAACAAGTCATCATGGCTTCGAGCGGAAAGGGCTCTCCAACATTCCTAATTCCTAGATTGATGAACAGTTTACTTGGGACAAAAATGAAAATTGTAACCGGGTACAAGGGTTCAAAGAGAATGCAATTGTCCGTTGAACAAAAAGAAACCCAGGGTGGAGCCATGGGTTGGGTGGCCTGGGAAAGTGGTCGTCCCCATTGGTTTAAAGATGGGATAGGGCCGAATGGTAAATCGATTGCACTTCCTGTAGCGCAAAGCGGTTATACCCCTCAAAAGGGCATTGAAAAGGTTCCAATGATCAGGGATTTAATGAAAACTGAGACTGATAAACAAATTGCGGATTTATTGGGATCGGCCTCTATTATAGGCAGATCGCTAGTTTTACCTCCTGCTGCCCCGCAGTGGTTGGTTCCGGTTCTCAGAAAATCCTTCAATAAGGTCGTAAAAGACAAAAAGTTCTACAAGGACGCATACAAACGAGGTTTAGAAGTCAATCCGATATCTGGACCCAAAATCGCAAAAATTGTATCTGATCTGATGGCTGCTCCGAAAGCCGTGCAGGAAAGAGGCAGAAAGATGATATTTGGGAAGTAAAATAATCGGTAATTATTTCTAAACATCTTTGTCTAGAAAAACACATGTTTAAAGGGCCGGCGCAAGCCGGCCTTTTTTATTTTTTACTTAACCAAATGGTTGGAAGCTTGGATTAAGAACCGGAGTCGTCGGTTTAAAGACGGCATTAAATCATCTATGGTGGAGTTAGAACGAATTAGGTTTTGGAAAGTTTCGAATTTACCCGACGTTTCTCTGCTGACTAATTCTGCGCTATCGTCAAGCGATATAACCACTGCGTCGGTGCCCCGTACTGACCTCAATCGGACGAGGAGATGAAATCCAGTCTTCCTTTTTTACTTTGTTTAAACAAGAAATCGTCTGGCCAAAGCGGTTAACGATACAGCCTAAAAGTTAATCTTTGGAGAGCAACCAAATTGTTAACGACGATCAAACGACGAGCTTTTTGTTCCATTTTTACGCGTCATAATCATAATCGCGCTTGGCACCCTGAATCGATACGTAACCTTCCGCTATATCAGAGATTATAGCCGCCGGATCACGTTTTTTAGGGTCTCCATAACCACCGCCACCAGCCTTATCGATAAAGAACCCCTCCCCTGCGTTCATCTCGTAGCGGCCCGCAGCTGGGAGATCTGTCTCGTTTCCATTTGCGCCTACTCTCACAAACCGACTTTTCCGGCCGTCATTTCCACCTGACGTCCCTGTCGCCGGAAACTTAGCCTTTTCATAACGACGAACAACAAGAGCATCTTGAAGTAATTCGTAGCGTCTTCGAAACGCGAGTCCCCCCCGATACTCTCCCGGTCCCCCAGAGTCAGGGATCACAGACATTTCAGTTACGCGGCACGGGAATTCTGATTCTAGAATTTCGATTGGTGTTATGTGTAAATTAGAAAGGTGGGTTGCGGTCATAGAACACCCATCGTGACCCTGACCACCTCCGTAAGCCGAGCCAAAAATTTCGTATTGCATGGTCGAGTGGCCTTCCCTGCCCCCTCCTTGCCAAGATACAAGCAGTGAACCAGACGAGCCAGACCCCGCGATGGCTCTTTCAGGAGCGAAATGAGCCATAGCTTCTAAAATCACATCAACCAGGCGAAGATTTGACTTTTGATAGCTCGAAACTGGCGCAGGTGGCGCCGCATTTGTTACTGTATTGGGAGCGTATTTGATATCGACAACATCAATCATCCCGCCGTTAAACTGGAGATCAGCCCCTAAAGCGCCAACCAAGCAGTAAAAGACGCAACACTCTACCATTGATGGCCGCAAATTTACCGGCCCCTTGGCCTGAGGTCCCGCGTCAGAGAAGTCAAAAGTGGCGCAGTCTCCATCTACCGTAATCGTCACTGCAAATTTTACAGGTGTTTCACGATCAACACCGTCATCATCCATGTAGCCAACTGCGGACGAGGTTCCATTCGGTAGAGCAGAAATAGCAGCCTTCAGTTCTTCAGCAGCTCCCTTTAAAATTACTTCGAAGGCATCTGAAATGATCTGACCCCCAAAACGTTCTGCATTCTCCTTCATTCGGGCAACCCCCATCTGGGTCGCTGCTACCTGCGCTCCAATATCACCGCTGACCAAATCCGGATGGCGAGAGTTACCTAGAATTATGCGTTCCACATCCCCGTCTTCGATACCTTGTCGAACATATTTCATCGGGGGCAATAGAAGTCCTTCATGATACAATTCAGTCGAATTAGCTGACGTACTCCCGGGGTTGGTTCCGCCAATATCTGCTTTATGAGCAATTGTACCGCTCCAAGCTATAAGCTCCCCCTCAAAAAAAACCGGAGCGATAAACCCCATATCAGAAACATGTGGCATCCCCGCTTCATACGGGTGGTTTGACACAAACATATCGCCGTCGTTGATCTCATCGGGCTCGTATACTTCGAAAACCCGTTCCACAAACCTCCGATAGGCTAAACCGTGAAAAAACATCGGAGGCGGAACAATTAGCTTTCCATCCCGATCCAAAATCACACAGCTAAAATCTTTGGACTCCCTTATAATTGTCGAGTACCCCGAACGGTAAAAATGGTAATGCATCTCATCGACTAGACTTGAGACCTTGTTTCTAAGCACCTGCACGGTCACCGGATCAATCTGTGTTGATTTTATCATTTTACAAACCTTCTCGAATTAAAAATAAATTTTTATATCCATCAATTTTTCCTTTCCAGCCCGGAGGCAGTACGGTTGTAGAGTCAAATTGTTCGACAATAGCCGGTCCCTCGAAGGTAGCGCCTAACGGAAGTGTATCGCGTTCATACACAGTGGCATCTACCCCGCCATGACCGCTAAAGTAAGCCTGCCTTGTTCCCTTTACAGACTCCTTTGGCGCAAAAACTTCCTTGGCCTCTCCGAGCAAAACAGGTTCGTATTTTGGAACGTCGACCCGCAAGCGAACGCGATAACTGACGATTTCAACCGGTCTATCATCGGCTGCATGCCCATGAATTTGGGCATGTTTATCATCAAACCTCTGTCGCGCGGTTACCATATCGTCACTTGTTAACCCCTCGGGACCCCCAAGACCCACTAAAGATACTCTGAGCTCATATCCTTGCCCGGTATATCGTACGTCCAGCTCTCGCTCGAAGCGCGCTTTTTCTAAATCTAGACCCTCTTGAACCAACTCTGCTTGGCCTCTCGCCTCCAAGGAGGTGAAGACTTCTTCGGCATGCGAAGAAGTAACTTGATCCATTGGACGCAATTCAGATCTTACATAATCATGCACAACATCTGTACAAAGTAGTCCCATCGCCGAAAAAGCGCCGGGTCTTGGCGGCACAAATATCCTATTCATCCCCAACTCTTCGGCGACGGATGCCGCATGAACGGCTCCTGCACCACCAAATGGAAGGAGCGTAAATTCCTGAGGGTCAACGCCTCGTTTTGCACCAAAAACCTTTACCTCATCCGCCATACGAAGATCAACTATTCGGCGAATACCAGCAGCAGCCTCCAAAACTGTCATGCCTAACGGTTCACCAATTTTATCAATCAAAGCCACCTCAGCAGCTTTTTTATCTAAGGTTTGCGACCCTCCCAAGAAATACTCCGGATTGAGAAACCCGAGCGCAATATCCGCATCGGTGACCGTGGGATCGGTGCCGCCCTTACCATAACATACTGGGCCCGGATCAGCCCCCGCACTTCTCGGCCCGACCCTCAAAAAGTTACTCCGATCTACCCATGCGATTGACCCACCACCGGCTGAAATGGTCGTCATATCAAGTGCCGGTAAACCTAAGGGACGTCTTGCAAGCATGACCTCGGTTACTTCAAGAGGTGATCCTCCTTCAATAAAAGCAATGTCAGCAGAAGTTCCTCCCATATCAAGGGTAACGATGCCTTTTTGAGCGTCTTCACCGGCTAGATACGCACTTGCACGCGCCCCAGCCGCCGGACCCGAGAATAGTGTATAAACAGTTTTTCCTCCTTCCACGGCAGCCGAGAACGGCATCACGCCCCCGTTTGATTGCATCAAAAATCGCTGTTGAGTAGAAACCCCGCCCTCATCCAGCCCTCGACCAAGATCATTGATATAACCCACCAGGACTGGACCCAAATAGGCATTGAGAAGAGTTGTCGACATTCTCGGCCATTCTCTGATTCGAGGTAAAACCTCTGACGAGAGAGACACATGGGCCTGAGGAAACTCGCGTAAGATGAGTTCCCTTGTCCGTGCTTCATGACTCGGGTTGGCATATGAAAACAAGTAGACGACAGCTAAAGAGGTAGCCCCAGCCTTTTTGAGAGATCGAGTTGCCTCACGCACGGCCTCTTCATCAAGAGCTTCCAACTCATCCCCTTCCCATCCAATCCGGCCTGGGATCTCTCGTGTCATACTTTGGGGTGCAATATGCTCGGGTTTATCGTAAAAATAATCAAATGGATTTCCATCTCGACCCTGGGTCTGAATTTCCTGAACTGCCCGATATCCGGCGGTAATCAGCATACCCACTTTGGCACCGCGCATTTCCAACAAAGCATTGGTTGTAATCGTGGTTCCATGAGAAAAAAATTCAATTTCTCCTGGAGGAGTTCCCTTTGATATAAAATTCTGCACACCATTCAAAACTCCCAGAGAGGGATTTTTTGGGGTGCTCGAGACTTTTTCCACCGAAACCTCTCCGGTAGCAGTATTTAAAAGGACTAAGTCAGTGTGTGTGCCACCGACATCAACGCCAAGACGATATTGCTGATCTTTTTTCATTCTCATACTACGGTTTGATTTCTGATAATTAGCGTGCTGGGGCTGAATTCGTTTTAATAGAATTTGCTCAAAGCGTCACCCTTCACCACATAGTAAGAAGCTTTAGAGGGCAGGGTTTTCGTAAACACTCCAAAGGGAACTTTGATTTTTATTTATTTATGTCCCTTGAATTTCGAGTTTCCTGGCTGCGACGCTTGTGAGTCCTGAGACGGTGAACAAATAAAAAAGGGAGGCAGTGCATCCCCTTTCATTTTCTCTCGGAAAGTTAATATTTGTTAGGCGACGTGACGCTTTCGCTGCAAATACGCCATTGTCAAATGCTCAGCGCAATAATGACGCCCAGGTTGCGATGTCTTGCCACATATACTTAATCCGTGACGGCCCAGACCCTCCGTCGGCCATCTGCACATCCATGGCTTTATATCTGGATGGTTGATGGGAGGAGGTTCTTGTATAACCGGGGGTTTCGGTATGGGTTTTGGCTCCGGAACAGGTTGACCACGCTGTAAATTTAACCGATGTGCTTTTCCAATAACTGCATTGCGCGTCACTCCACCTAATTCCGTTGCAATCTGCCTTGCCGACAGACCCTCTGCCCAAAGCCTCGTAAGAATATCTACTCTTTCATTTGTCCACTGCATCCGGCCACCCCTTCCTAGATATCGTGCACCACTGGATATTCAATACTACATCTTGCTTCTAATGATCGACAATAAAAATTGAGAAAATTTGAACTTTTTCTGTGGAAAAGTGCTGCTTTTAGTCTTTATCCAGCAAAACAATGATCTCTTAAGAGAGTTTTTTAAGTGGTCTTACCACTTGCGGTCCGTCATTGCTGACGTTGTTAACAGCATTCCCAACGCGATAAAAGGCCATAATTTCACCAGGAAAAGTGGCGAGCGTATCTCGAACTTCACTCCGATTAGATTTTGGATCCAGCCACCTTTGATAGGCCTCTGGCGGCACTATAACTGGCATACGATGATGAATAGGACGCAATTTATCGTTAGCCTGGATCGTAATAATAGTCACAGTTTCAACGGTTTCGTCTTTTGACCAATTTCTCGAATCTTGGGTAGCGTGCCATTGCTCAAATATGCCGGCAATCGCAAATAAGGCGCCTCCTTTCATTCCTATTCGAAAGGCTTGTTTTCTCCCGTTCTCGTGCCTCCACTCAAAAAAACCGTCAGACGGGATTAAGCAACGTCGGCGCGAGATTGCCTCCCTAAATGCCGGTTTTTCGAAAACAGTCTCTGCACGAGCGTTGATCATTTTGGACGCCATCGAATCATCATTTGCCCAGTGAGGTATAAGCCCCCAATAAAATTGGATTAGCTCGCGTTCTCCTGTTTGAGATAGTCGCACTGCCGCAACGCGTTGACCTGGGGCTAAATTATATCGAGGCGGCACATTGGGTAGATTTTTAAATTTAAACGCTGCCCTGATTGCCTCGGGGGTTTTAGTTATCGAAAAACGACCGCACATACCGACAATAAGGATTTGTACTTTATCTGAACCATATTCAGCTGATCACAACTGCTATACCTTTGTCGCATGCGCTGATTCAAGAAGCAAATTTTGCTTGGACTGATTGTTCAAGCTCCAATACCTTCACGACCGAGGGCCGTTCAGATACCCGGTCAAAATGTGCTTGGCAATGATTAAACCTCTCGAGATCGAGCTCAAACTGTTTGGCGCGTCTATAGCACCAAAAGAAATGCATATCGGCAGGGATAAAATGATCAAAGAACCAATCGCGGCCATCGAGCATATCATTTGCGATGGTAAAACTCTCATAGATCGCAGCCGTGGAATTTGTAACAATTCCATCTGCCACCTCAGCGACATCAACGACTTTCGCCGGATTATTAATTTGCCTCAAATAAGGGTGAATACCCCCGGAGCACCAACCATGAATAGAATAAGCCTGCGCTCTATCCCACGGGTTTAATGGTAAAAGTTGTGAGTCTGGAAATTGGGCATCGATCCAAGTTACAATAGCCAAATTCTCTGAGATTTTATGGCCATCCACCGTCAACAAAGGCACCTTGTGCTTTGGATTGATTGCAAGATATTCCTCATCTAAATGCTCAGCTTTCCGAAAGTCGAGGGGTATAGTCTCAAAATTAGCACCAGCTTCAGTTAAAGCCACATATGACACCATAGCGCAGGTTATTGGTGCGTAATAAAGCTTGATGTCCATTTGTACCCTCCCTTGTGTAAGTTTCTCCTTTATATAACTCGCCCCTGCCCAATACCAAATTGCCTGGCTTGCCGGGTTGACCAGGTAGGCATATTCTCATCATATGTTTTTCAAGGGAGGAGAAAATGACGTCGAAAGATCTGGGTGGTAAAATTTGCATTGTTACGGGAGCAGGCAGTGGCCTGGGCAAGGCGATGGCCATTGGTCTGAGCGCCGCGGGGGCAAAAGTTGCCGGGATCGATATAAACCCAGATGCTGCGACTGCAACTGCAGCTGAGGGGGCCGGAAATATTACTCCTATCCAATGTGACATTACCTCCCAAAACGCCGTTGAAGCAGCAATTTCGTCTATAATAGAAGACATGGGCGGCCTGAATGTTTTAATCAATTGTGCTGGTCTCGGTATGTCATGGATCCGCAGGGACTATCTTACAAACCGACTAAATTTTTGGGATACAGAGCCAGCGAAATGGCAAGCCGTGATGGATGTAAATGTTAGAGGGGCCTTCCTAATGGGCCGAACAGTTGCTCCATATTTAATGGCTCAAAACCAAGGTCGTATCGTTAATGTGACTACAAGCCTCAACACCATGATCCGAGGGGGCAATATGCCTTATGGGCAATCCAAAGCCTCCCTGGAGGCAGCCACAGCAAGTTGGGCGGAAGATTTTGACGTTGCTGGCTCAGCTGTGACAGCTAATGTATTAGTCCCGGGTGGTGCCGCAGATACGCCCATGGTCCCTCATGAATCGCCCTACAATAGAGAAAAACTGGTCAAACCAGAAGCAATGGTTGCACCGGCTATTTTCTTGGCATCCGATGACTCAGAGGGCATTAACTCTATGCGTTTCTTGGGGCGCTTATGGGATCCAGCGGCCTCTGATCAAGATAATCTGAAGGCTTCGGGCTCTCCTGCCGCCTGGCCAGAACTCGCGGCCGCGGCCGGAGCAGGCCAGCCCAAAACCAGTTAGAATAAACTCCTTTCTATTCAACGACCGATGCCCACCTTCAACCACACGTCTGATGAGATCTTTCAAAATCTCATCAGGCTCGTGGACGAAGCAAGCATCAAGATTATGGAAATTTACCGAACAGAGTTCTCAGTTCAAAGCAAAAAGGATAATTCCCCGGTAACGGCAGCAGACCAAAAGGCAGAGAAAATTATTGTTGACGGTTTACGAAAGCTAACACCGGATATACCTGTCGTTGCAGAGGAGGAAATTTCCCGAGGCGCTGAGGTAAATATAAGCGGTAATATCTTTTGGCTCGTTGATGCTCTCGATGGAACAAGAGAGTTTATAAATAAACGTGAAGAGTTTACCGTGAATATTGCACTCGTTAGTGAAGAGACGCCTATCCTCGGGGTCGTCGGCCTGCCTGCAAAAGAAGACCTCTATTACGGCGTAAACACAGGCAGGGCATTGGTCAGAAGAAATGGAGTTTTTCATTCGATAACAGCACGCAAACCACCGGCAGAAGGCGCTATCATGGTAGCTAGCCGTTCCCATGGCGATAAAAAAGAGGTCCAAAAACTGTTCGATATTATGCCTAATGCCGAACTAAAAATAGCTGGTAGCTCGTTAAAGTTTTGTTTGGTTGCCGAGGGCAAAGCAGATATTTACCCTCGGTTCGGTCATACGAGGGAGTGGGACACAGCGGCAGGAGACGCCGTTCTTCGAGCCGCCGGAGGTAGTGTTCGGAAGCCCAATGGTTCGCCAATCATCTACGGGAAGGAACACTTTCTGAATGACAATTTTATTGCACGCGGATGCGACTGATGCAGTCGCCAAAGCAGCAGAATATATAAAAAAAGGGAGCCTCGTCGCTTTTCCAACCGAGACCGTCTACGGACTTGGTGCCGATGCCACCAACGGCAGGGCAGTCGCGGCAATATATGAGGCAAAAAATCGTCCCCAATTTAATCCCTTAATAATTCATGTCTCAAATATCAAAGAAGCCAAAGAAATAGCGGTTTTTGACCGACAGACAGAAGCATTGGCCGGCGTTTTTTGGCCAGGGGCCCTGACATTGGTCTTGCCAAAGGCACGCACTTGTATGGTTTCAGAGCTTGCAGGTGCCGGGCTAGATACCATCGCCATCAGAATTCCCTCAAAAAAAACTGCACTTAGACTAATTAAGGTATCGGGATGTCCAATTGCGGCTCCAAGTGCCAATAAATCAGGGAGAGTTAGTCCCACTCGCGCAGAACATGTCATTGCAGATTTCCGTGATCAGATACCAATGGTACTCGATGATGGGGCGTGCCAAATAGGCCTCGAGAGCACAGTATTAGATTTAACGCATGGCCAACCAACGATTTTGAGAAAAGGTGGGATCTCAAGGGAAGAGATAGAGAAAATTACCGGTCCGATTGCCATTTCTGATAACAATAATGAGAGCCCGTCGGCACCGGGAATGATGTTACGTCATTACGCGACAAAAGCTCCTCTAAGGCTCAACGCGACGGGAACAAACTCTGATGAGGTACTTCTGGCTTTTGGGCTCGAAACGACTGGATCCAAAGAATTTTCTGTCAATTTAAGTCCAACAGCTAACCTGAAAGAAGCAGCCGCTAATCTTTTTGAAATGTTACGACAATTAGACAAGCAATCGCCCAGGGCGATAGCCGTAATGCCGATCCCAGAGCATGGGCTGGGCGCCGCGATTAACGATCGCTTAAGAAGGGCAGCGGAGAGATAATATCTTGTCCGACGCCGATCGTTAAGATACACCGGTCTACTAGGATAACTCGTGATCCACACCTTGAGATAGGACGCACATTCATGGACGGACAAATTTTAGAAGACCACTCAGAAATTACATCGACACTGGAGGGGATCGTTGGATCAATGGGTATCATTACCTCCACAGAAGACCTCCAGCCTTATCTAATTGATCAGAAAAAAGCTTACGAGGGACAAGCAATTGCCGTTGTCCGTCCTTCCTCGACTGAGGAAGTGTCAAAAGTTGTAAAACTATGCGCAGAAAACCAAATCCCAATTGTCCCTCAGGGGGGTAACACCGGGCTTTGCGGCGGCGCAACTCCCGATAGTTCTGGCAGAACCATCGTCTTGAATCTCTCAAGGATGAATAAAATTAGAGACATCGACCCTCTGAACTACACCATTACAGTAGATGCTGGGGTCATTCTCGCAGAAATACAAAATGCTGCGGAAGAATCGGATCGACTCTTTCCACTAAGCCTTGGTGCCGAGGGCAGCTGTCAGATTGGAGGAAATTTGTCCACGAATGCTGGAGGGACAGGTGTTTTAAGGTATGGCACAACCCGAGAGCTGGTTTTGGGCTTAGAGTTCGTGCTCCCCGATGGACGTATTTGGGACGGTATGAAGGCCCTTAGAAAAGATAATACTGGCTACGACCTTAAACACTTATTTATGGGAGCAGAGGGAACACTTGGTATCGTTACGGGCGCTGTTCTTAAGCTATTTCCCAAACCAAAAGACGTCCAAACTGCCTTTGTCGCAATCCGTGATAGCGAGGCGGCGATTGATTTACTCGCCAGAGCCCGTCAAATGAGTGATGACCGGTTAACAGCTTTCGAGTGGATGGCTCGGCAAGGCCTGGAATTTGTCTTTAAAAATATTTCAGATACGAGAGAACCCCTCCTAGAAAACTATCGAGAATACATCTTGATTGAACTCACCTCTGGACATGCTGATAGCGGCCTCAGAGAAACCCTTGAGACAATATTGGGTGATGCCATCGAAGATGGTCTAGTTTTGGATGCCGTTCTGGCAGAGAGCCGCGGTCAAGCGCAAGACTTTTGGCGACTGAGGGAAACTATCCCAGAAGGTCAAATGATTGAGGGCGCAACCATAAAACACGATATCTCTGTTCCTGTTTCAAGCGTGCCGAAATTCCTAAAAAATGCGGAAGCGGCAATCAATCAGTTATTACCAGGAGTCCGCATTTGTGCCTTCGGTCATTTGGGAGATGGAAATATCCATTATAACCTCACGACACCAGAGGCCGTGGGCCCGAAAACCTTTTTTGATAAGGTGGAAGATATAAATCGGACAATACATGATGAAGCAATCGCATTAGGCGGCAGCATTAGTGCTGAGCACGGTATTGGAATGTCAAAAAGGCTTGAGTTAATGCATTATAAATCCGCGAATGCACTCGATATAATGCGAGGTATAAAGCAAGCCCTGGATCCAAAAAGCATCATGAACCCTGGCAAAGTTCTTTGACAGTGCCTTATCTTTTGAAAATTAACTCGGGTCCGTAAATACCCCGAGCAATGTGGCCTCGACTTTAGCTTTATTAGCACCCAGAGGGAGGCAACTTACTCTAAAATTTTATAATTTTTAAGGCTTGCTTTTTATAAGATTTTAGGCGAAAGAACGCCGTCCCGGTTTGGACACTCCTTTACTTTTTTTGATGAGTCCTCGTTATGGCGGAAATCCTCTCTAGCGCAGTCCTGCCTGCAATGCAAAAAGAAGAAAAAGATTATTTCATTGAAAAAAATGGAGTGATTTTCGCGGGTTGTCACGTCCTAGCTGACCTGTGGGGAGCGTGCAACCTGACCGATCCTGATTACATTGAAAGGGCCCTGAAAGAGGCCATTGAAACTTGCGGTGCCACTCTACTTCATATTCATCTCCATCACTTCGGAAAAGAGCAAGGTGTATCCGGAGTCGCTGTCCTCGCCGAGTCTCATATAAGCGTCCACACCTGGCCTGAACGCAGTTTTGCGGCATTTGACATTTTTATGTGTGGCTCTTGTGATCCCAAAGCCGGTTTACCGGTACTCAGGAAATATTTTTTGCCTGAGGACATGAAAGTGGAGATACAAAAAAGAGGTGTCCTGTTGTGAGCAAAAATTGGTTCTCGGAAAAGCTTTATTCGGATTTTAAGCAAGCATTCAAGTCAACAAAAATATTGTTTCAAGGCCGAACCAATTTTCAGGACATTGTCATATTTGAGAATAATAAATTTGGCCGTGTGCTTGCACTTGATGGTGTAATACAGACCACTGAGGCTGATGAGTTTTGCTATCATGAGATGATAACCCATGTCCCGATGGTAGCTCATGGAAAAGCAGAGAACATTCTTATAATTGGTGGAGGCGACGGTGGCGTCCTAAGGGAGGCCCTAAAACACTCTATCAAACGTGCGACGATGATAGAACTTGATGAGGGCGTTGTCAGGTTATGTGAGGAATATATGCCGACTTTGAGTGCCGGTGCTTTCAAGGACCCCAGAACAGATTTACGCTTTATGGATGGGATAAAATTTGTTGAAGAAAGCAAAGAATCCTTCGATGTCATTATCGTTGACTCAACCGATCCCATGGGACCAGGCGAAGTTCTTTTCACGGATAAGTTTTACAAAGACTGTGCTCGACGGCTCACGGATAGAGGAATTCTTGTTACCCAGAGTGGTGTGGTCTGGATGCAGGCTGAAGAGGCTAAAGCAACATATCAGCGGTTGATAAAATTTTTCCCAGACGCTGACCTTTACGTCACCCAAGTTCCGACTTATGCCGCAGGCCTAATGGCTTTGGGGTGGGGTTGCAAAGATCCCGGTCCAAAAAGAACCAAAAAAAAAATTGTAAGAGAACGAATCTCACAACTTGGGCTTAAAACGCGTTACTACAATGCTGAAGTGCATACAAGTTGCTTCGCTCTCCCGGGTTATATCGAAACACTTAAAGATTAACCTGGAAGATTTGATTATTTTTCAAAGCGAATTTAGGCACCGAAATCAGCGTCTATTTTTCTAATTAAGGCCGACCGTGATAAGAGATACACCAATCGGTAAATTCTTTAACACCGTCTTCAACAGAGGTAGCGGGATCGGCTTCGAGGCCGTCTAGCTCAGCGCAAGTGACTCTACATCACCAGCTTGCATGGGTAAGAATTGTTTTTTTGCCTCTAGTCCAAGGTTTAGCTCGAGTAACTCTATAAAACGCATAAGTTCTATTAAGTGACCAGATCCGATGTTTTAAATTTTAAACGGTGCCGTAGCCACGTCGTCTATATAGCTAAATGACCTTGCCATTTTCCCTATCTACGAGATCAATCTGGGCTGTCTGGTAGTTGTTGAAAGATTCCAGCTTGCTTAGGCGAACCTTTTTCAGGCTCACCTCATAACATGCATTACGGTTATCGAGCCCTCCCCGCAAACAGAATCGCCTTCATCGGGAAGAATCTCGCAAACTCTTGCCTTTTTAAAACCCGCACTTCCCGTATCAAGAATTTCCAAAACAAAGCTCTCAACCAGGGCCCAGTCTAACGTTTCATTTTAAATAATTCACTTATCTCGCGTGGTGAGGCTGACAAGTAATTGGGACCTTCAAAACAAAAGTTTTTTACTCTAGGCTGTTCCATCGGCAACTGCTGCATCCTTGGCCAGCTCATAGAGTTTTTTTCGGTCAATTTTATTGGTACCCGCAAGCGGTATTTGCTCCATAAAAAATACGCGCCTCGGATGCGCATACGCCGGCGCATTATTGATTGCATGCTCTTTGACTTGTTCCTCGGACATATCTGCACCAGCTCGCAGGACAATAAAGGCGTGCGGCACATGTGCCTTCAAGGTATTCGGGGCCGGAACAACCACCGCCTGCATAATGTTAGGATGTTGCTCAAGCATGGTTTCAACATCACAGGGATAAATATTCTCTCCCCCAGTAACAAACATATCATCAGCTCTTCCCACGAAGTAATACCACCCAGACGCGTCCCGGCGAAGAATATCACCTGTATTTAACCACCCATTTTTAAGGTCTCGTGCGGTCGTTTCTGGGAGATTATGATAACCAAGCATTACACCCGGACTTTTGACATGAAGAATGCCCTCATTTTGATTGGGTCCATCCATTAAGCGGATCTCTACTCCATCGATTGGATAACCAACAGTTGTTCTTGGACGCTCGAGACCCTTTGGATGAGACCATGAGAACAGAATTGGACCACCCTCAGTAATTCCATAGTTTAAGTTAATTTTAGCATCTGGGAAACGTGCTTGAAGGTTGTCCAGTAGGGCCTCAGATGCGGGGGCGGAGCCCATACTCATATTTCTAACAGAAGAGAGGTCGGTTTTGTCCAACAATTGCTCTTGTTGAAGCATGAGCGCATACATCGTCGGAACGCCAGTGAGCATTGTCACCCTGTGCTTTTCAATAGCTTTTATGTACTGGTCGACATCAAATTTTGGCTGCAACACAATTCTTCCACCTGCTTGGAGCGCAGACTTAATCGCAAGCAAGGCATTCTTATGATATAGGGGCGCAGAAATAATCCCACAATCATCAAACGTTAGTCCCCGGGTCTCAACTAGTTGATCAATCATCCATCTCTGCCCCCAATGATGAAGCAGTACGCCCTTCGGCCTTCCTGTTGAACCAGATGTATATGGTTGCTCTGCAACATCTTTAGGCCCTGGTTTAAATACTTGAAAAGAGCCATGATCCTGAAAATCTATGTAGCTCTCATTATCAAAGGAAATGTATGAAGTCTTTTTCTCACAGAGCTCACACAAATTGGCGTCCCCAAATACGATTTTAGCATCGGCGTCTGAGACTATATAACGAACCTGCTCCGCAGGGAGTTTCACATTAATCATTACGGGAATGCAACCAACACGCATTGCCCCAAACAGTACCTCAAGGAACTCAACTCGATTTAACGCTAGAATACCCACCCGGTCGCCAGGGCCCAGACCACGTGACGCCAAACCTCTGGCTACGGCATTGCAACCACGAGACAAAGAAGTATAACTAATTTCGCGGGTATTTTCTTTTATTGACAGATCTATTATGGCGGTGGCATCCGACTTGCTGTGCTTGGCAAATACCTCCCCCAAATTACCTACATTTTCGATCATGGTGTAATTATAATTTTTCCTATGACCTCACGGTCTTCAAGCATTCGCACCCCTTCCGCCGTTTGCTCCAGAGGCAGTACGGTATCGACAATTGGACTGAGCTTACCGTCACTAATCAACTGCATCAGACGTTCCAGATCTTCTGCTAACCAGCTATTGGAGCCCAATACTTTTAGTTCAAATGACCAAACATATCTGAGATCCGTTTTCGGATCGAAACCAGCCGTGGCCCCACAGGTTAATATTTTTCCGCCGCGCCTGGTTACCTTGAAGGAGTTGACCCAGGTATTTCCCCCTGTGAAGTTTATGACTACGTCCACACCCCCCTCAAACTTACGACGGTGAGGCTTAGTAAATTTGTTCCAGATCCATTTTACGAAATCTTCTTCCTTGTAGTTGATAACATAATCTGCACCCCAACTCGTAAGGGCCTCCAGTTTTTCCTGGCTTGAACCGCACGCGACGACCTCGCATCCCATCATCTTTGCCAACAGGACACAGCAGGAACCCACTCCCCCGCTTGCGCCAAGGATCAACACGCGCTCTCCACCTGAGACCCCGCCATTCGCAAACATCATCCGGTGCGCTGTTCCATAGGCCACAGGCAAAGACGCTGCTTGCTCATAAGAACACCCTTCAGGAATGCGGATAAGGCGAGGCACATCTACGAGACAATATTCTGCAGCACCCCCATTCAGCATTTCGCCCATCAACCCTTTGGTAGGATCAGTCGGGTCAAGGGGGTTGACCAAGACACGATCGCCAACCTTCCAATCTAAAGTCCCTGACCCCAGGTCTACGATTTCACCCGCCACATCAAGCCCAGGAATGATAGGGAGCGGCAACTTAATTCCTGGCATCCCTCTGCAGGTGAAGACATCATGATAGTTTAAAGAAGTTGCTTTAACACGAATGATTACTTGCCCGTCACCTACGACCGGATCCGGAAAACTTTCATCCAG
>CAJXEC010000014.1 GCA_913052165.1 uncultured Rhodospirillaceae bacterium | reverse complement strand
TCATTACAGGTTTGCTCGCTGTAGTTTTTTCGGTTATTGGCGTCATGACGTCTGTGGTTTTGATGACCATTTTTGGATTAAGCTCGTTAATGATTGATTGGGGATGGTAGAGGGACGTATTTTTTTATCGAGAGGTTCCAGGAACCATATTCTAAAAGCGTCTGCAGTTATGGGGTGGTATTGATATGGAAATCACGCCAATGTCAAATGCGGGGGGAGCAAGAATAAACGGGATTGACCTCAGTAAAGCCGTCTCACCTGACGGTGTCGCTATGTTAAAAAAAGCGTTCCTGGACTATGGCGTCTTGGTTATTCCTGGTCAGGAATTAAACGAACAAGACCAGCTACGTTTCTGCAATTTAATGGGGGGTGTTGCAAGCAGAGGAAAGCCTTTGCAAGAAAGGGTAAAAGACGCAGACGCCGCCTATGAGGGCGCCGTTCATATGGTCACCAATCTAACTAAAGAAGGAGTGCCTCTAGGCTCATTTGGGGATGGAGAGGTGTGGTTCCATCATGATGGAAGCTTTAAAGAAATTCCTTACGCCGCTACTGTTCTCTATGGAATGTCGGTTACTTCTGTTGGAGGGGAAACCGTATTCGCCAATATGTATCTGGCTTATGATTACTTGAACCCCACACTTAAGCAAAAAATAGAGGGGCTTGAGGGTTTAAACATCTACGATTATGCGTCAATCGGGCGAGTGGACCTCACTAAAGACGTGACTGGACTTAATCAATGGATACACCCCTTGGTAATCGTTCATCCAGACACCGGGAGAAAAGCGCTTTTTGTAAGTCCCCTAATTACTGCGCGGGTAGAGGGAGTGCAACAAAATGAGAGCGAGCGATTGCTAACAGAATTATGTCAGTATCAGGAAAATCCTGACCTTATTTTTGAACATAAGTGGGAAGTTGGTGACGTAGTAATGATGGATAATAGGTGCATAACCCATGCGAGGAGAGATTTTCCTGGAGGAGAACCGAGACTGCTCCGAAGAACTATGATCGAGGGCAAAAGACTGAGGGTTTGACCAGGGGCCGACTCACAACGAGCAAAGCCACACCTAATTAGTTTCTTATGTATTTCTGCACAGGAAGTCTTTAATTTGTTTCTACGGAATCCTGTCTGGATTGATACACATGATGCCTACCCAAACGGCGTAGGGTTGCTGCCCTGTAAATCAACAGCCAGTTAGTGTGTAATTAAAACAAATGCGCAAAACACCCCGCTTACCAAAAAGGTGATTTTAAGTCCTAAGATGCCTCTGCTATTTTTATCCATTTCGTCTAATTACCAAAATTGGAGTTAACTGCTGGTTCTTAGGGCACTCACCAGCCGGGCTCGACTTTCTGTTTCACATGCCTCAGTCGGTCCGAGCCACTTTCCTGCTCCGTAATATCTCGCACACAATTCCAAACACAAATTTGTTGCAAGCGATATTTCATTTAAAATTCTCATTTTTGACATGAAACTAGACCTTCCCGTCTAAATAAGGTGCATTAAAACTTGAAAATTATATTTGCTTTTCTGGGAGAGGATTGAGAGCATTTTTATTCGCCCCATTTGTTCACAGGTATTTGAACCAGACTCGGTTGCCTGCTTATCATGCCCCTCCTTGACCACATTATCCATAACATAACTCCTAAATTTATACTGTTTACGCAACGCAAAAACTTTTGGTTTACATCAGCGCTAGTAATTCTGTACTTGGTGAGTGGTTGGAGCTCTAACTTTGATTGATCTTTTAGCACTCTGCGGCCAAGGCTAAGCTTCAAAAGCTTGTGATATGTTTTGCGATCGCTGTTCCAGATTCGAATGCGCACTCGGCTCTGGCCCCGATACACCAATCCCCTCCTAAGAAAAGAGTATTATCCTTGGATACAAGATACTCTTTTCCGAGTGTTTTGTCCGTAAGGGCGTAGCGCCATTTGTGGCCTACGATGTATAATACCTGTGGCAACGGTTTTGCTATTTTTGAGGCAAAAGCTTGCATCAACCTCTCAGCGATGGTTTCGCGATCTGCCTCAAGCCAGCTCCCACTCCACAGAGGATTTCCGTGCAATACCCAACTCTCTAAATCCGGATTGCGGTCAGGTTTGGAAGAGTTCCGTGCCGCCCATGCCAAAAGATCTGTTCTGGAGGATAAAGTGTCATAGGGCGTTTCAACTTTCTCAGCAAAAGTCAGCATTGCTGCAAGGCAAGGGAGAATTTTTACATTTTCAAGTTCTGACCTAATGTCTTCATTCTCCGAGAGAATCAGTTTTGCTTGGGGAGCCGGGATAGCTAGTACAACAAGATCAAATTCTTTTTCAGCATCCGTAATACTCGGAGTGAGTAGCCATTTCTGACCTCTTTTTTTGATATTTTTAATTTCTGTTTCAAAATAAATTTTTAGTCCCTGTGCTAATGGCCGAGCGAGATCACTCATTCC
This sequence comes from uncultured Rhodospirillaceae bacterium, assembly GCA_913052165.1. GTDB lineage: Bacteria > Pseudomonadota > Alphaproteobacteria > MPNO01 > UBA2964. The sequence continues at coordinate 32,409 of CAJXEC010000014.1, read as the reverse complement.
TGAAATACCCACAACCCTCGTTTTTTTAGAATCCAGATCTCCAGAATCGCAAAACTCCCAATTTGCCGCGAAACTATTTTCGATTGCTAAATCAAGATAGTTGGTGAACGCTTTATTCTTTGCCGTTACATACTGGGCCCCATGATCAAAGGTGAGATCGGTCCTAGCTCGACGATTGGCAAGTCGCCCGCCAATTCCTCTGCTTTTTTCAAAAACAGTAACTGATGCACCTCGGCTGCCGAGGTCATGCGCGCACTTGAGACCACACAAGCCCGCTCCGATGACTGCTATTTTTCTCCCAATATCCATCTTTCAACGCGTCCTAGACTGTAATTGATTATTCTAAATATCTTGAAAATCACTTTGGAGATCTCGTAAAATAAATTGACTCAGAGACAACTGTTTAAACAAGTAACTGAGTGTTTACGCGACAGGTAAACTCAACTCAAGATGCGTTGTTGCAGCAAATGAGAGCTTTCCAATTGATAAATTAGAAATTTTCGAATTATGAGGCAATTCTAACTTAGCACAGTACAATCTAATTTTCTCACATTGACGTATTACCAGTACAAAGTCGGGAAGCGACATTGCACGAAAATGGATTTGCAGGAAAAACTTTTGGTTTAGCGGTCCGGAATAACGAACTAATAGTGCTGAATGTAATGATCCACGTGACTGAAAAAGAATTGCTTCAGAGTAGGGTAAAAGTTTTGAACGCGATACGGAGGGGGATGAGGATCAAAGAAAACTATGCGTTGCTTGATAAAATCGAGGCAGCTTTAAGGCAGAAAAGAGGAGCGAGCGTGCCCCAAATTTATCCGGAGTGGGACCATAAGACTGATGAAGATGAAATTATTTTACCCGATGGTTGAGAGAGAATCAATTATTGTAAATAAAATGAGTGAGTTAGCTGAACACGAGTTTGGTATAGCTTTGTACTGCGAAACCTGCGATCGATTGGAAGAAGTGGATCCAAATGATTGGTTACAACAGGGCCTGCCAGATATTAGTTATTCTGAAATGGGGTTTAAATGCGGCGAGTGCGGAGAAAAAGGACAGAAACAGATCTATCCCCTCGTTGATGGAGAAATGGAGATGATGGCTCATTAAATGCAGACCAAACTAAAATTACTAGGTCAAAAGTTCTTCTGGCAGCTGTTTATCCTGCTCGATTTGATGGCCTGTTTGATAATTGTTTTTTGGTACTTTGCGAGATAGGGTGACGACTGCATTTACGGGACTCAGCCCCTTTTTCCTGTAAGGAAAAAGGGGTGTGTAGTATTGAGGGAGGTATTAAACGAAAAGTTCTAAAGGTACTACGGTCAATGAAACGTCTTGTTTAGCATTAATTACTAATCACCATTCCAGTTCAAATAAGTTTATCGCCTTTCGTGATTACTTACGAAGATAACCCGCCCGGTAAATCTGAGCCTTGAGGGTTCATTTTATCATTGTCAAAAATGTACTCTTAATTCCTTACCTGTCCTCTTCAAAGTAATGGATTGTGGGGGGCTTTCCAGGAAGACCGAGACGATCCCAATCCGACACGACCTTGTTGTAGACATTTTGCGAGAGCATCGTTCGCTTTGAATATTCTTTTATGTGACGATGGTCCTTGCAGGCATTTATCAAGCACTTTGAACCATATGGCCTTTTTTCTGCAGGGTATTGCGCAGGATCTAGTTGCGTTGACCAAGTGTTTTTTAACAGCTCGACGTCATCTGAAGGATTACTTCTTGTAGACATCGCCCAAATGACTTGGTCCATGTCACACGGGTCAATATCTTCGTCGACAACAATAATCCACTTCGTATAGTACGCACCCCCCGGTACTTGCGCAGCTAAAGCGAGTACTTGTGCTGCATGACCTGCATATCTTTGTTCGATACTGACGCAAGTCATACCCCAACCTCCAGCCGCCGCGGGGTGACAGTAAACGCTTTTAATTCCCGCAATACCCAGCTTGTCAAAGTCGTTCCAAACACGAGCCGAGCGCACAATTGCAAAGAAACCGGATTGTTCGCAAGAAGGATAATCCGCCATCAAGGCGTTGGTCATAATTGGTTGGTCGCGATGGTGCAGGGCCGTGATTTCAATCAATGGTGCCTCTCCTTCGGGGCGACCGTAATACCCTGTAAACTCGCCAAATGGGCCCTCTGCCTTCATAGCTCCTGGTTTGAGCACCCCCTCAATTACAAGTTCTGCATTGGCAGGTATCAGAAGATCTGTGGTTTTTCCTTTGACAACAGTTACTGCCTGTCCACGGATGCCTCCTATAAATTCATATTCTGATACGTTTTTTGCGAACCCTTGAGAGCCAACTAACATAAATATTGGATCAACTCCCCAGGCAGCTGCAACTTCAATAGGCTGACCACGCTCCCAAGCACGTTCAATGTGAAGGCGCGCATCTTTACCTGGGGAGAGATAAAGGCCAGACTCCCTTTTTCCCTGCTGCATCATCCGATACGTTCCTACGTTAAAGTAACCGGTTTCTGGATCCCTTGTGATTACACAATCAGCAGTGCCTGGGTAGCGGCCTCCATCCAATGGCCAGTGCATCGGGATTGGTAATTTATCTAAATCAATATCCTCCCCAAGTAGAGTATTTTGGTAAACAGGTGCATCAGTTGAACTGACCTCTTGCGGCGGAATTCGCTCGAGCAGTTTCGATTTCACTCTCTTTATCAGGTCAATGGTTGAAATCTCTGGGTCTTCCCCCACGGTGATTGCAATTCTTTTAAGGCTTGGACCAGCAAGATTCCAAAGTAGTTTAGCGCCGATGCCCCCGTCATCAAAGTTTTCGACTTTCTGGAACATCACAGTTGGAGACGGTTGCTGCTTGGCTAATAAATAGCCGATAGCACTCATTTCCTGATCACGGCTAACGGGCTCTTTTACCGTTACGAGTTCACCAACATTCTCGACCGCTTCCAGCCACTGCCTTAAATCTTGAATTGGTTCATTCTGACTATTGGATTTATTGTTACTCATATTCGGCCCATTTCTTACACAGCTAATTCGAACAGGCTGCGATAATGTCTAAGCCACAGGAATTAGGCAATATTTCTCGCTCAGATCATTGCAAATTTTTAGCTTGATTAAGTATTTCTTTGCCCAGTGGAAATAGGAAAAATGATTTTTTGGAGAGTTATCTTAAAACTGGCTTTTCAAAACCGTATGTTTCTTGCAGGCTATTAATTTTTTTCCTCAAGCAAATCCATAAATATGTTGCCGCTAAGTAAAATAGTTTCAGCTTGGTGGTGAGGGCTACTTTTTTTATCGGAGATGATTAAACCAATAATCCCTGCCAAAAGCTTGGGAAATTGCTAAGAGTCTGTCATTCTCAAGGCTGGTATTTGAGTAGGATTTTATGACCACTGAGTCTCTAATAATCATTTTTGTGGCACTGGCGGCAGGATCGCTTGTCAAGGGGATTTCTGGGCTTGGCCTTCCTCTGACAGCTATCCCCGTAATGGCTAGCTTTATGGATGTTGATCGAGCGGTGGCAATTATGGTTATTCCTGGAGTTCTTATAAATATTTGGCTTCTCTGGACTTACCGTGCGAGTGCTGTCCAGATCCCGAAACTCGCGCTGGTTTGTGCTACCGGTGTTTTAGGAGTGATTGCCGGCGCTTTGATTTTATCTAGCGTCCCCGGCTGGTATTTATTACTGGTGATGGCAATCTGGTTAGGGGGCTATTTATTTACGCTAATTTTTAGACTTAAACTTACCTCTGCGGGCCCGGTTACCAAACACATGCCTTTATTCGTGGTTGGAACTGCTGGTGTAATACAAGGGGCAATCGGGACTGCGGGCCCTGTGCTGGCACCTTATGTGCACTCTCTGAATTTAAAGCAGCCTCAGTACGTCTTCGTCGTATCCGTGCTTTTTCAAATTTTTGCCCTCACACAGCTTGTTTCTTTCATATGGCTCGGATTGATAGATTTGGAGAGGGCGTTTGAAAGCATGCTTGCATGTATCCCGATTGCTATCTTCCTACCACTTGCCGTCTGGCTTTCTCGTTTTTTTAACGACAAAGCATTCAATATTCTTATTGTCGGACTTTTGGTTGTGATCGAAATCAGGCTTATCTGGAGGATTATAACTTAAAACTGGTTTCGTGGCCTATAACGTGGCCTTGATGGAGGGATTTAGCAAGACTATACTTCGGCCCCGAGAGAAAGTGGCCCTGTCCGATATATCTGATTTGGATTATTCGTTCCACGCGATATCGAATTACTTTCGTGCCGTAGTAAGGGGTTAGCCTAAATAACTTTTTAAAAAGGAGCTTGAGCCTTGTCTGGTTCTGACGGCATAAACACCATGGGAATTGACCTTCCCGATACCGAAGTAGATGTTCGAGAAACATTTGGCCTTGATGTGGACATGAAGGTCCCCGCTTTCACCAAGAGGACCGAGTATGTCCCTGAACAGGATGATGCATATTGCTTTGATCATGACACGACCCTGGCGATATTAGCAGCTTTTTCCCACAATCGGCGCCTCATGGTGCAAGGTTACCATGGAACAGGGAAGTCGACGCACATCGAGCAAGTCGCCTCACGCTTAAATTGGCCTTGCATTCGGGTTAATTTGGACAGCCATATCAGCCGCATCGACCTTATTGGTAAAGACGCCATAGTCCTAAAAGATGGGAAACAGATTACAGAATTTAGGGAGGGTATCCTGCCCTGGGCTATTCAACATCCGGTTGCTTTGGTTTTTGACGAGTACGATGCTGGACGCCCGGACGTTATGTTTGTTATTCAAAGAATACTCGAGTCAGACGGCAAAATGACTCTTTTAGATCAAAATCGAGTGATCCATACCCACAAGGGATTTCGTTTGTTTTCTACCGCTAACACGGTGGGCCTCGGTGATACGACTGGGCTTTATCACGGGACTCAGCAGATTAACCAGGCACAAATGGATCGTTGGAATCTTGTTACGACGCTTAACTACCTTCCGCACGATATTGAATGCGGTATCGTTTTGGCGAAAGCACCGCACTTTGACAATGAAGAGGGACGGAAGACGATTGGGAGCATGGTGCGAGTTGCAGATTTGTCCCGTGCCGGATTTATGGCTGGTGATATCTCAACTGTCATGTCGCCAAGGACCGTGATCACTTGGGCTGAAAACGCCAACATATTTAACAATGTCGGCGTAGCCTATCGGATGACTTTTATAAATAAATGTGACGAATTAGAACGCACAACAGTTGCTGAATATTATCAGCGCTGTTTTGGAGAGGAATTGCCAGAATATCAGACCGTTTCAGCAGAAACTAATTGAGGTTTTGCTTGGTAGTAGAGCAGGGATTAGGGAGGCTTTCGTAGCATATGGCTTCGGATGAAAGTCCAGTTGAGGAATTCCGGCGGGTAACAGCGGCAGCTATGCGGGCGATCGCTGAGAACGAGGAAATCCAAGTAACATTCGGATCAGAGGCACGGATGGTTGGTAATACGGCTAGACTGCCCACACCGCCGAGAAAAATGTCTATGGACGATGTCGCACAGCTTCGCGGGGAGGCTGACGGAATGGCTCTCAGATTGCGATTTCATGATGATAAGGTGCACAGAAAGTTTGCGCCCTCTGGGCAAGAGGCTCGTGCCGTTTTTGACGCGTTTGAACAGGTTCGCGTAGAGGCCCTTGGATCCGAAGAGTTTAAAGGCTGCGCGGAAAATCTTCGAGCGTCATTTCAAGAAAAATGTCAGCAAGCAGGCTATTCGAGGGTCGGAGACCGGGAAGATATCGGATTGTCGGATGCGGTCGCTTTACTTACTCGTGAGAGATTAATGGGCGAAGAACTGCCGGCTTCGGCTCAAAATGCACTAGGTTACTGGCGGAATTGGCTTGATAGTAGAATTGGCGACGATTTTGTGGATCTTCGCTCGAGTATTGGCGATCAAGAAAAATTTGCGAGAGCACTCGATAAAGTTTTGGTTCACCTAGATCTATATGATCTTGATGAAGAGGAGGAAGGTGACGAGGAGATTAGCGAGGAGGCTCCTGAAGAAGACGAGAATGACGACTCAGATGACGAGAGCGAGTCGGAGGATACTGCAGAAAGCGCTGAAGGCGATGAAAGTGCTGAGGAAGAAGAAGAGGGTTCTGAGCAGGTCGAGGACGACCAGATGGCTGGTGAGGATGACTCGGATCAACCGGACTCTGAAAAAAGGCGAAGAGAGAGTGCGGATGGCGACGGCTCTAAGGCTCGCTATCAAGTTTATACACAAGATTTTGATGAAGAAATTGAGGCAGCGGAACTTTGCGAGGAAGAAGAGCTTACAAGACTTAGGCATCATTTGGATCAACAATTAAGTGTGCATCAAGGAATCATTGGAAGGCTAGCTAATCGGTTGCAGCGACGGCTAATGGCAAAACAATCCCGTTCATGGGAATTCGATTTGGAGGAGGGTTTGCTGGATGCAGGCCGACTAGCCCGCGTAGTGGTGAACCCGATGCATGCGCTCTCATATAAAATGGAGCATGAGACAGAATTTAGGGACACCGTTGTATCGCTTCTTATCGATAACTCTGGTTCAATGCGTGGGAGGCCTATTTCGGTTGCGGCAATGAGTGCGGATATTTTAGCTCGGACGCTTGAACGTTGTGGTGTTAAAGTCGAAATTCTTGGATTTACGACGAAGGCTTGGAAGGGCGGACAATCGCGAGAGAAATGGTTAGCTGGTGGAAAACCAGCGTCTCCCGGCCGTCTTAACGATTTACGCCATATCGTTTATAAAAGTGCTGATACTCCATACCGTCGATCGCGTAAAAGCCTTGGGTTGATGTTACGGGAAGGCCTCTTAAAAGAAAATATCGATGGGGAAGCGCTTCTTTGGGCCCATAACCGTCTCATGGCTCGCGCGGAGCAACGTCAAATTCTTATGGTCATCTCTGATGGTGCCCCTGTTGATGATTCCACATTATCGGTGAACCCAGGCAACTATTTAGAAACCCATTTACGGTCAGTCATAGACTTTATAGAGACGCGATCTCCCGCTGAGTTGATTGCTATCGGTATCGGTCATGACGTCACTCGCTATTACAGGCGGGCAGTTACCATTATGGATGCGGAACAGCTGGGAGGGACTATGATGGAAAAACTTGCCGAGCTTTTTGAAGAGGAGGATGAATGGCGTTCAAAGTCTGCCCGACAAAATGGACGCGCGGCCTAGTGAGCTTCAAAAACATAAGACCTTTGGATATTTAAAAGCCTGCCCAGTAAAATAATTAAGACCCGATTTAAAAACGATCAGAGGAGCGGGTTAAATGAAAAGATTTTATTTTTTGAGTATTTTTCTTATATCTATGAGTGTTTTAAATGGTTGCAACTCTGGGCCACAGACAGTGGTTATCGTGCCTCCGCCTCCCGTGCCAAAAGAGCCTGATGCGATAAAAAAACGAAGCTACCTATCAGGGGAGAAAAAGGTCTGTATTTACAGTCGGATGGGAAACGAGGAGCAGATCGTTATTAGCAGGGATGACATCTGTCCTTTGAAGCGATAGGACTCATTAATATTCCAATTTTAGATATAGACCGAGAATGACCCGAAAATGTTGAAGGAATAATTTTAGAGAGACAGAAAATGATCAAGCGTCCTAATCAATTTGTTTCCGTTGTATTGTTTGCGGGGGCTGTGTGTCTTTATCCGTCTAGCCAAGTATTCAGCTTTAACTTAAATAATATGCTGGATAGTTTGCCAAAATTGGATGCTCCTTCCAATGCTGATCCTCAGCCTAGAGAAAAAAAAGAGAATAATACCAATCCGCTTGGCGCAATTTTCGGAGGCAATCAAGGACTTCCTTTTTCTAGCATGGAGACAAAGTCTAAGAATAAGTCTGGCTCTTCTTTGGCTGGAATGATTTGTTCAGATTTCAGGAAAAAAAATCCTGCGGTCTTGTACGGTTCATCGGCCGCAGGTATCTCTGCCCTCGAGCGTTCCGTCTCAGCAGACTTAGACATGACAATTGATGATGCAAAACGTTTGCTTCAAGACCAATACGAGAACCTCGAAGGGGCACGTTGGTTATATCATTTCAAGGCGAATTACTCTGACTCTTTTACAAACGAGAGTGTTAGAGCGACTTTCGTAGAGTATAACCAGAAGCCTGAAATGAGGCTAGAAATGGCCGCAAGATTGAAAAAAGCGTCTGATGACTCATCCCTGGAAGAAGAAGTAAGGGCGGAAGCAAGATTTGCATATGCGCTGGTCCTCGCGCGCTTCCAGCATGTTCACAAGAAATTAGATTTAATTGATGGACTATTAAACAGCGCTTACGAGGCTGACAACGTCGGAGCGACTTATGTCAAGGCGTTAAGGTTATATAAAGGTTATGGCATCAAAAAAGATGTAAATTTTTCTGCGGAGATTTCAAAGCAAGCCTCTGATCGAATGGAAGAATTAAACGAAAAAGCCGAGGAGTACAATGAGGACCCCCTGGAATGGTCAGCGCCTGACACCCTAATGGTTTTAAACTTGACGGATAAAGAGTTCAGAGGCCATCAATCTTGGACTCAGTTGGCCGCAAAAGCCGGCCAAGTCCGCCGATCAATTGAGGAAAGTCTTAAAGGAAAAAAAATCCCTGCACTCCGAAGACAAGCAGATAAACTCTCGGAATCGTTCGATCAAGAGAAGGCCAAGTTAGCAGAAATTTTTAATATTTCAGGCAAGGTCGCGGCGGAGAGGCTAAAATTTCAAACCGCAAAGGCGCGCTTAGATCAAAATCAGCAGATCCTAGAAACTAAGATTGCCGTCGATAGGAGCACATCAAAATTGATCGAGGACGCGATAGGAACGGCGGATGCGGGTCTACGTCCGGAGGCTGAAAAAATGGCTAAAGAAATCCGATCAAAATTTGATGGTTTGGCATCAAGGTCGTTTGCTTTGATGGGTACGATGCTCATGAATTTTAGTCTTTCTGAGGACCTTCTTTTCTCGATGAAGGTTGCGAGTCGGATGAGCGGTGACGGGTGCCGCTTCGTTTATGCGATGGATTCGTATTTCGAGCGTGCAAATGTGGCTTTCAGCGAGGAAGAAAAGATAGCAATGGGAAGCCAGGCAAAGAGTGATCTCGAAGATATGATCCCTCCTGATGACGGCAAGTAATTAACCAAAGGGCTTTTAAACTCAGATCGGAAGCAATGCTGCGCGCAAAGCTTTTGCTTCAGTGATAAATTTATCTACGTCTTTTGCATTCACCCGCATGTTCAAAAATCTTTGGTTGCCTCTCTGAACAAGTCCAGTAGCCAATTTCTGGTACTCTTCAGCATATAGGCCCTTTACAAACCAATCGATTGCACGCTGCTGCAGATCAAGGACCATCTGCCAGTCGTTACCAAATTCATCGGTTCGCAATTCCTCAAGAAGGATCTTTATTTCGTGCCTAAAAGTACGTTCTTTTAGCACGATACTTTTGGGTGGGTAAATTCGCTGTTTGTCTGCTGCCGCATATGTCCTTGCCCAACGGCCACCTTCCACACTAAATAGGATCAAAATAGATTTCTTTTTTACGGCATTTTTGTAGCGTTTTAGAGGTTTCTCTTTGCTTACTATTCCTCGCACGCGAGCTCTTAACTCAAAGTCAATTGGGGCTGTGTTGAAATTTTTTTGAAGTAAATTGGTGCTTCTGCCTCCCCCCACAAATGACTCTGTAATGGTAAGAGTAGCCTTAGATGGTGAATGGGGTTGGATACCAATTTTGAAGATCTCAGAAATTGATTGGGTGAGTGAATGCCCTAAAAAGCCTTGATATAGGTTTTTGTCTTTTTTTTGTTTGTCGAGCCACTTTTGTGTAAATTTAGTCACTGTTACATCTGTGACCCGTAGGTTAACGGGTTGAGTTTCTCGCGGGTCAACTTTGTTAAGGTTCTCTCTAATAAGGTTTGGTAGCCATATATTTTTACGGTCCTTATTTGGTGGACGGTATCCAAGGTGGTTAAGCAACTCTGATGAAATTAATTCATCTTTTATCCCAATGTTACCTTCATCATCTCGGGCACTCATAATCCTCATCGGGAAAGACTGAAGGATTTTAAACTTATCTACATCAAAAATTAGAAGATAGGTTTGCATGCCATAAAGCGTTAACGTCCTGTTTAGGTTTGCCGTGTACGCCGCACCTAAAACGGTATCAGCAGCTATGCCCACGAATGCACCTAAGGTTACATCTGGGTCTATTCGGTAGTTATTTTCCCTCCTCTGCCAAGTCAATTGGAGTCCTTGGGTTTTGCCGAAAACGGAACCCCAATCCCCTCGACAGACAATATTGATTTTGGGCAGGTACTCTTGATTGTTTAAAATAGGAAGGATCCGGGGGAATTCACTTTCAACTTTGCATTCGTTCCCGCTGACGCATGATTGAAGAATATGAATGCCGGTCCAGAGTATCTTGGTTCTTGTTTGTGAGTGCGTGCTCGACGGAAAAACCCAACTCGCAGGGATTGCCGCACATATCCCGCTCATTCTAAGAAATTTTCGTCGGTCTATAAACCTTTGTGTCATAGTCATGGGCGATTACTTTAAAATTAGTGTTTAAGTGAAGTCAAAAAGTTTGGGTTTAACTGCAGAGTTAATATAAACCAATTATATTATACTGGTATGCTTTGGATCTAAATTTGATTATGCTAGAAAACTACGTTTTTTACTTCTGGAGGATAACCCGTGATAAGATTATTTGCCTTTTTCGTCGCATTGGCATCGGTAGCATTTGCAATACCGGCTGTTTTGAAAGCCCAATGTATTACTGGGACGGTGAAGGTCCAAGTCTTTGATGTCTCAGAGGGAGAAGAACCTGACGATGAGGAGAAAGACAAAGCAAAGTTAAAAGCACGCTCTGCTGCTTGGCAGGGGTACATCAATTCGCTTGAAGCCAATTATTTAAAAGCCTACATGACCAACAAACAGAAGATTGATGGAGAGCTGGGTTTTTACATAAGCAATGAAATAGTTTCGAGTGCTTGGGATGAAACTAGTGAGATACTTACGGTTAAAAATTGTATCACAATCAACAAGGAACGTTTTAAAACAGCGCTTAATGTCAAGCCCAAGGTTCGTTCCGGCAAAGGTAGCAGATTTGTTACTCTTTTTGTCGCAAGGGAGGCACTGAAAGCTGAGACCTTCGATGAAAATGTCAGAAAAGCAAGATCTGCTAAAACGCTTTCTAAGTCTCTGAAAAAGGCAAAGGAGACTGGCGTCGCATCGAGCGGAACTGCGATCTCGACGAGCTCACAAAAGTCAATGACTTCGAATAAAAGTAAAACATCATCCTCCGGCTCCACAGTCCGTCGATCAGATCAGATCAGTTATAAAATTATTAGTAGTAACGCGGCAGATGGTGCGATGTCCAAGTCACTTACAGACGCTGGCTTCGAGAGCTCATTGTATAAAGACGTGCAGGCGTTTTGTGGAGGTGTTTCAGAGGATGAGGTGAAAGAGACATTTAAAACTAAAGAGGAGCTTACAGGGGCCCAGCGGGTTAGTGCTATGAAATCATCAATAGCCTGCAAAGGAAAATTTTTTGCTCTCGGCACGATGACGGCAGATGTAGCCAGAACTCATATGCAAACCGGACTTAAACAGGTCGCTGTTAGAATACAGGGCGAGATATATAACTTAACTGATTTTCCACCCATTCGAATTGCTACTATACCGCCGCAGCAGTTCCAGGGCTTAGGACCAAGTCAAGATGAGGCGAGAACAAATGCATTATTTTTAGCCGGGACAGAGGCTGGAAAAATTATAACAAAGTCACTCCAGGACAAGGGTATTCAATAAAATAACTCAGCACTTGGGTTTTAGGTTATTTTAAAGAAAAGAGATTTTGATGGTTGTAAAACGCATTTCTTTCCTTGGTCTTGTCATGTCGGTGTTGTTTTTTCAATCCGTTACCTGGACCGCGTCTCGCGCTCAGGTGTCTTTTAAAACGGTTGAAACTAATGGGCAGGGCTCCACGTTGGAACAAGCTATTGATCGCGCTCTAGTCTCTGCCATCACACGGGTCAATGGAGCAGCTGTTGCTAGTCGGGCCCGCAGTTCACTGGCGACAAAAATGAGTGTTCGGGAGGGGGACGCCACCTCATCGAGTGTCAAAAGCTTTCAAGAGACAATTAAGAAAAAAACCAAAGGCGTTGTTAGGGCCTTTGACATTTTGTCTCAGGGTAAGCTTCCTAATTCTTCTCTTTTTAACGTAAATCTAAGCGTTACCGTAGCGACTTATCGTCAATCTTCCCAGTTAAAGCGCTTGCGTTTGGCCGTGGTACCGTTTCGGATTGGGCAATCGGTTAGGCAGACAAGGTCTGCAAAACGATTTGAGGATTTTATGAGGCGTGGCATAGAAAATTATCTCACACAGACCCGCCGTTTTGCGATAATCGACCGCAGTTTTATCAAAGAGCAGAACGATGAGTTGAATTTCCTTCTTGGAAAAAAGGGCACCGGTAACTCTCCTGACGGCAGTGCGATGGGGGAGTTAGCTCGGATTGGAAATAGAGTAGGGACTGATTATTTGGTCACGGGGGTGATTGAGAAGGCGTACTCAACCAGTAAAAATGTCAAAATGAGAACAACAGGCCAGGTTATTAAGACACCCCAGATTGGTGCCAGGGTAACCTATCGGATACTCGATGTGACTAGCTCTCAAGTCAAATTTGCTGGGACTAGGAAAATACATCGGGAGAGTGGGAGCCTAGAGAGAATCGCTGATATTTTCTCTAATCAGATTGGCGAGAAGATTCTCAATGGTATTTTTCCTATCTACGTTCTCTCGAGTGATGGACGAATAATTACGTTAGGCCAAGGGGGAGATACGGTCAGGAAAGGAGCAATGTACTCCCTTGTGCGGCTCGGAAAAGAAATAATTGATCCTTATACAAAAGAGAGCCTTGGGCAGAGAGAAACCGTGGTCGGGACGGTGCAAGTGACCGATACTCAGTCTAAGCTCTCCACTGCGAGGATTATTCGTTTACTTGTGCCGTCAACCGATCTTATGAAAGACGATTTCATAGTCCGTCCTAAACTTACAATTAAGAGTAATGCCAAGGCTAAAAAGAATAAATTGATCAAGCAAATAGAAAAAGACATAGATCAGGAAATGGACAAAGAGTTTGAAAAAAATGATTAAATAAAATCTCGATATTGCGAAATAATGTTCAAATTTAAAGAGTAATCATCTAAGAGGTATCAGTATGCGTTGGTTCTTGAAAATGAAGCTGGCGGCGGGTGTTTTTACAATTTTATTAAGCTCACCATCAGCAGGGCAACAATTGAGTGTTAACGGCGAAATTACTGGCTTTACCCCTGTCCAAGGATCTATCGTAAAAAAGAAAATAGCAGGTTCAGCCTCTGGAAGTGAGTGCGGACAATGGCTTCGGGCTAAAAACCTGAGACAAGGAATTAATTCTCAAGGGAGGGCTGATGAAAAAACCCTGGCTATTGGTGTGGCACCGGTCTCGGCGGCTATATCGAGCCCCGACTATGTAGATAGCAGGTATGTCGCCTTTAGAGAGGCCTGGTTGGTAGCTAATGGAAGTATGGCGAGGGCTCTTGAGAGCCAAGTGAAGAGTTCTGCATCGAGGGTATTGATAACCGGTCAAAGTAATAGGCCAGAGCTCTCTCCTACCGAAAGGGCTCGTTCCTATCGACAGCAAGCCGCAAGAGTTAGCACCGCGGAAGGGAAAGGCCAGGAGGGTCTGGTCGGCGCATTTAATAACGGCGCAAGGTTGTTGAATGCTTATTTGTCTGATGAGTTAAAGAAACGTGGTCATGATCTTGATGCGGAAAGAAAGGCGAGAAACGAGAGCAATGAGGCAAAAAGGAAGCAGCTGTTAGCGAAGGCGGCGGCTGCAGAGGCCGAGGCTAAACGATTGGCTGGCAGTCGCGGTTTTAAAGAGATCCTTGAGGCCGTCGCTAATGAACGCATGAAGGGGATTTACACGAGGTTTACGAATGAAAACCTCGATGCTGACGGTGGCAAAACCCAAATGTGCGTTATTCTGCAATATTCACGGCGTTCTGAGAGATTAGCCGATATGATGGCGTCAAGAGATTTTTCTAATGCACCGACACTTGAGCCGGATATTCCCCTTATCCGCCAGCTTCCTGACCCCAGCACTCCAAAAGGCGTCTTTAAACTTATTAACAAATGGGGTGTCACCGTCCTTATTGATGAAAATGGTCATGTAAATTTGGTTGCTTATGGGCAAGCGGGGTTTGTGAATGGTGATGAAAATTCAGAATCCAGCGCAATGGGAGAGGCGAAGCAGAGAGCAGAAGGATTAATACGACTATTTATAAATCAGACAGTGTCTGTCCAGGAAGCTTCTAAACTGGGCCAGAATGTGAGAACCTTTATTGATAATGTCAAAAAAGTATCACTCACTAAAAGCAGGCGTTCCGTTGTAGAACAAAAAGGTAATTTTCGTCCGATTAACGGTATGCGTCAGCTTGTAGGTTGGTCTGGGGTTCATCCGGTGACTAACCGTGGTATTGCCGGTTCTGTTGTAGTTTGGAATGCAAGTGAAGCTTCGGGGTCCTTAGCTGCTAAAAAACGTCAGAACAACGAAGTGCAAGATACTGGAGGCATCCTTCGCTCTCAAAATCAAGGCGGTAATTTAGAAAAACAAAAACCTTCCGTCAGAAAGGGAGCTTTTGGAGGTAGTACTCGCTCTCGAGACTTTTAAAAACTACTTCTTCCGTCTGGGAGGAGTCGCATGCCGGTCTCAATTTTTTGGATCTAGCTCAGAGATGGTACCTGGGTAAGGCCTCTTTTATCGGCACGAGTTGCTTTTTGCATGCGTGGGCTGGCCTATTTTGTACTGGACCTAGGTTGTTCTAGATTAAGATGTAAGGGGAAGTAATCGCTAATTGAAGGCAGAAAATCAAATCAGTTAGGGGTGCCTCTCACAGGTTTCGCCTTGGGTGGGTTTAACAGAGTTAGAATTGATATAACCATAAAACCCGCAGCGATGAAGAAGACCCAACTTGGTTTACCAGCATCCATCACGAGGCCCATCAAAACCGGACTAATTGCGGCTCCGACAAAATGGCCGTTAGACATGAACCCATAAGTTTTGCCTGCTTGGCCTTCTGGGGTTATTTGCTTCACCATCATATCGCGAGCAGGCTTTACAACGCCCAGCATCACGCCTATCAGACCGAACATAATTATCAGAGCCGCATGAGGCAAAGAGTATACCCCTGCCAAAATCGTTAAAACAGCGCCAATAAAAAAAGCGAGGGCCGCTTGCTTGTTGTGGTTTGATGCTTTGTCCGCAAGCCAACCTCCGAGAAGGACTCCAATCAAGCCACCACCCGCATATGCTGAAAGAGCCGCCGCTGCGGAGATTTCATCAACTCCATGAGCAGTTACCAATCCTGCGTGAATAAAGTTATTCAACCCAACGGTTGCCATCGCTGTAATACAAAAAAACATGTAAAGGATTAACATTTGCGGTTGTATGAGCATGCGTAAGCCATCAGATACAGAGATACTCTCTTTTGATTTGCCCTTTTTTCTCCCCGCATGGTCCTGAAGAGTTCCAGATTGTGCAAGCATTGCTATGCCCGCCACTGCACCCAAAATAGCCACTGAGAATATTGCGCCTTTCCAACCCCATTGTGTGGTTAGGAAAAAAGCGGCCACCAATGGCGCCATCAAGGTGCCGGCGTTACCCGCAGCGGTATGAATGCTGAAAGCGCGACCTATACGCTTCTCATCAACGCTCGACATTAATATTGCGTAGTCAGTCGGGTGAAAGACACTATGTCCAAGGCCTGCGACTACCGCGAGAACTAGCAATACCCAGTAAGTATCCGTAAAAGCCATCGCGCCAAGTCCAAAGGTTTTCATAAATAGCCCTATGATAAGGATCCACTTAGCGCCCACCCTATCGACCAGAAACCCAACTGGGATTTGAGCAAGCGCGCCGGACATATTTAGTAGGGTCATAATTAGCCCCATCGCAGCAAAGCCGACGCCGAAGTGAGGTGCCATCATAATGAAGAGAGGGGGCAGAATGAGCTGGGAGTAATGGCTCATAAAGTGGCCGGTGCCAACCAGACTTAACACACGGACCTCGCGTCCCATTGTTCCCACCACTGTTGCCATTTTAATAATCCTCAGGTTCGTTCTTTCAAGGACCTCTCACGATTAACATGCAATCCCCATTTGCTAATTTTTATCTCTGAAGCTTATCTAACGCAACTCAAAGCAACGAGATGATTATTGCTGCGAAAATTCCAGCGAGTGGAGGAAGAAAAAAGGATGAAGCTGTTCTGAGGTAAACAAATTTGTGACCGAGGAATGGGATTTCCCATGCTAGTATTCTATGAATGGCAAAAATTTCCCAGGTCGTCAGGAAAGCTGTTAGTTGGGGTATTCCCACGCCAATTTTATACATCGCAAGAGCCAGGGGGAAGGCAATAACGCCTCCAGCTGGGACTAAAATGCCTGCTATTGAGGCAATTAATATTCCTGTAAACCCAGAGTCCTTGCCGAGCCATTCACTTATCGTCTCACCTGGCAGTAGTTCCGCCGCGAAGGCAGCCATCGAGAGCGCAAGGCACATTCGAGGGGTCATCATCAGGAAATAACCCCAGCCCACTCTTGTTCCTGTTTGAAGCGTTTGGTCTTTTCTTCGCCATGCAAGCACGGCAAGAAAAAGCACTCCTAGCCACATCAGAATTGCAATTACCGGGCTGCCTCCACCGTCCATAGTGCTAATTTTTCTCTGGTAGATTGATTTTAACTGGCAGGTAAAGGGCAACAGTTCCGCAGATGACTGGCAACAAAACGCTCGCGCCCACTCGAATTGCCGTGAATTCTTCGCCCATCAGAGGGAGTTCCCAAACCAAAATTCTCTGAAAACCAATCATTGCCCAGGCAGAAATGTAAGCCACCAATGCCCCCCTGTTTGCTCCAGAAACATAAAGAGCAACGACGATTGGAAAAGAGGTTAGGGGACCTCCCGGGGTGAGTGCGCCAGCGATCGTTGCTATTACGACGCTTTTAATCCCTGCCTGGTCGCCTATTAAACGTGAGACGACTTCTCTTGGGATTAAAAGTTGAAGGAATGCTGCGATAAGGACAGCGGCACCCACCCGGGGCATAATGAATTGAAAGAGAGCCCATGCATCATCTATGGCCCTGTCAAAGGCGACTGGACCCTTCCAAAACCATACGGCCAAGCCTGCTGCTAATGCCAGAAGTGCGAAAACCAAAAGGGAGCCGTCAAAGATTTTCCTTGTAATAGGGGTATTCAATGAACCTTTTGACAGTTTTTCATCTGTTTCACTCATTACTGAGTAATTCTCAGGGGTGAACGTTTTCGGTGAACCAATCAGTGGGTAATTCGTGTCCTACCCCGGCTTTGATTGCCTTTTTATAGGCAACGCCTGCCGTGACTGCAAACTGTAGACCAAGCCCCATATCATTGATAAAACAGGTTATTTCGTCATCTGTTTTACGTCCCTTTACTTCACCTGCGATCATTTGTGGTAGCTTTGGACAGGCGTCGTAATTAAATGTTCTATTTACGTCCCACCCCTTACCGCTTCGCCGATCTGGGGGTTCCAGGCCGGTAGCGGTCACGGTATCAGGGCGTTGCTGACCAAAATGCAATCCAACGCGGTCGCATTTTTTGAGGGCAGCTTCCTCGATCTCTGGCATTTTAATCGAGCTGACATGCACCCCGGGTCTAAGCCATCCCTCCACGTAGACCTTTTCGATAGAATTTGTTGCACAAAGAACAATATCGACCCCAGATACCGCTTCTTTCGCTGAGTTCACCGCCATCATCTCGACGCCCAAAGTTTCAGTCATTTCTTGAGTAAAATTGAGCCGATTTGTGGGGTTTGGGCTAAAGCATTTGATCATCTCTATGTCACGGACAGCGCAGGTCGCCATCAACTGGGTTCCCGCTTGCCATCCGGATCCCAGAATACCTACCGTTTTTGCGTTCTCTCGAGCCATATATTTTACACCAAGGCCATTAGTGGCTCCAACCCGCATTCTTTGTACGACGCCGTCGGGCATTATTGCGAGCGGTTCGCCATTTTTTGTGCTGAAAAGAAGGACAAGACCAACCCATCGATTATTAGGCGCAGCGGGAATTTTGACCCGTCTCAAACTTCCTTCAATGACAGGCCATGTCACGATATCTGAGTTTAGCCTCACAGCACTAAAGCCCTGAGATGGTGCGACGCCGTCCATTGTTTTAAATCCATAGATAGCCTCTTCACCGTCGTGGTGGGCCGGCACTAGAGTGTCCGATCTACGTCGAGTAACAGCTCGACCGGCGTGAAGATCTTTGTAGACTTCCTCGAGAGCATCAAGGACATCCTCAATTGATAATAACTGAGAGATTTCCTCGTTTGAGAGGATCAGTGTCATTTCTTCTTCTCCAACTTTGAAACTAAAACACCGAGACTTTGGTTAAAGCCCCGGCGTCTGGTAATTTTGCTCTATTACAGCGTGTTTCTCTGCAGTGCCGGGCTTTATCGCATCCCGTATTTGGCCAATAGATCGAGGGGATCTTCGTCTGGATTATAACCTTCGTAGGGTTCGAGTTGTTCGTACCAAGCAGCACCCATCGCCTTCAATATCCTATTGTGACAAACAACAAGCCGCGCTGGGCTCTTTGGATCGGCATTAAAATGCTTATGTGATACGTAAGGAGGTATGTAGACAAAGTCTCCTCGTTTCCATTCATATTTTTTTGGCTCTTGCTCCCAAGTCCAGCTGAATTTGATATCGACATCAAAGTTCACGTCCCAATGCAGGTCATAACCGCTGCCTTCTGCTACAAAAAATACTTCCTCGGCAAGATGACGATGTTTTCCTGATGCCTGTCCTGGGGGTAACAGGTGCATGTATATATCGACGCAATTTTCAACGGTATTTAGTTTTTCGTTGACCATGTGCTTGAGAATTCCGTGTGGTGAATTCTCAAAAGGCATATCAGCCGACTTCACGACCTTTAGTTTTTTGTTGTAATAGTTTTCTACGTAGGCAGCCGTCTCGGCCAAATTTTCGCTGTAAAAATTACAAACTTGATTGCCTGCTGCCGCGACTTCTCTCTCGTCCAACTTAATCTCCGTAATTAAACTCTAGGGGCCAAAAATCAGTAATCGCCCGGCGGCATATAGTTTTCTTGCCCGGGAGCTATTTCCTTAGGCGGCATTTTGACGTTTTTCTGGAACACCATATGCATAAAAAGGAATAAAGGTTTTGCCTTCATTACCAGAACTACGAATTCCTCATCAGCACTTTTGTTGAAATGCTGGTGCACACACCCATTCTCAACAATCATGCAGTCTCCGGCCTCTGCGTCTATACGTTCTCCGTCGTGAACGTCATAGCCCTCACCTCTCAGGACGAAGAAGACAGCGCTATTCATATGTCCATGTTTTTGGCCGTAACCGCCTGGAGCAAAGGCTCCCAAGTGGGTTTCGATGGATTGAGCAATATCGAGGTTCTGAGGGTTAATAACAGATTTGTCATAAAATTGAGGTCCGCCCTTCCACTTCCAGTCATGGATGCTGTAAACCCGTTGTTGATCGTAAAGGCCTTGTTTCATCTCCCCGTAGGTGCCTTCAAGAGCGCGAACAAAGGTTCGCTTTTTGACCCAACGATCCCAAACCACTTCTGGTTGATTGTGTCCGGGTCCCGCATCAGCAGTAGTTGTTTCTCTGCTTCCTTCAGCCATTCTCTATCCTCCCTAAAAGCCCGCTTAATTTTTGACCTGCCCACGTTTCTGATCAGAACATTTCGATCCCAGGAGGTCTCAGTTTACTAAAACAGTAACCCGGGTATATTCCTGGTCCGGATAGGTGTCAAGAAACGGACCTATATCTGAAACTTCGCGGTTTTGCTTAGAATGTTTCAAAATTACCGCACAAAATTCAAGAAAAGAAAAATGTTTCAAAAATAACAAGCTTGACAAAGACGGTGATACATTTTGTCTCAGCGGCGCTTCTGTGGTCATTCTCCCGGACGTTAACGTTGCGTCGGATCATAGGTTGTTGTAATTTCGCAATAGAACTGCATGGATATTGTTTGGAGTAACCTTATGAAGCCGCCCCCCTTTTCCTATCACGATCCGAGCACGCTTGAGGACGCAGTGACCCTGCTTTCCTCGCTCGAGAATGCAAAGGTCTTGGCCGGCGGGCAGTCGCTGATGCCGATGCTTAATATGCGGTATGTTCTGCCCGACCATGTCGTTGATATTAACAAAATAGAAGACTTGGCTTACATTCGGGAAGATGGCGATGCTCTTGAAATAGGAGCTATGACGAGGCAGCGCGATTTAGAGCGTTCTGAAATCGTGCAAAAGAAATGTCCGCTGATGCATGAGGCGTTATGGCAAGTTGGACATCAACAGACCCGAAATCGGGGCACTCTCGGGGGATCACTGTCTCATTTGGATCCCGCAGCTGAGATGCCCTCTATTTGCGCAACTACTGACGCGATAGTTCGAGTTCTAGGACCGAACGGGGAGCGTGAGATAGGATTTGCCGAATTTCCTGCTGGGTACATGACCCCCGCAATCGAGGAAGATGAGCTGGTTACGTCTATCCGCATTCCTTGCTGGCCTGATGGCCATGGCTTCGGTTTTGTTGAATTTTCTCGAAGACATGGTGATTTTGCGGTCGCGTCGGCTGCCGTTTTATTAGAGGTAGGTGCGGATGGCAAGATCGGTAGGGCAGCTGTAACGGTTGGAGGGGTTGGAGCCACCCCGGTCAGAGTGACGGAGCTGGAAGAAACGATTATTGGACAAGAAGGTTCCGAGGAAATGTTCAGGGACGCCTGCGAGGTATGTCGTGAAATTGACGCTTTGGGTGATGTTTATGCCTCTACCGAATATCGTCAACATTTGGCAACAGTTATGGCTCGGCGCGCATTGGTCAAAGCTCACGACCGTGCCACAAACGGAGCGTGAGGGGAAAGATGGGCGAAACACGTAAGATTTCAGTCACAATAAACGGTCAGAAGTATGAAGAAGAGGTCGAGGTAAGATTCCATTTGGCAGACTTTATTCGTCAGCAGCTGGGGCTCACTGGAACGCATCTCGGTTGTGAGCACGGTGTCTGTGGCGCCTGCACAATACTCTTAAACGGACAAAGTGCCCGCTCTTGTTTGATGCTGGCGGTTCAGGCTGACGGGCAGGAAATTTTAACCATAGAGGGAATAGCGCCATCCGAAGATGAGCTGCACCCTTTACAGGAAGCATTTCGTGATAACCACGGTTTACAATGCGGGTTTTGTACTCCGGGCATGCTTACGACTTTATTGGAGTTTCTTGAAGAAAACCCGGATCCGACTGAAGAAGAGGTAAGGATTGCCATTAGTGGCAACTTATGCAGATGTACAGGCTACCAAGGGATTGTTGCCGCGGCTTTAGATGCTGCAAAAAGGCTTCAGGCAGAAAAGGCGGCTTAAAGGGAACCTTCAATGAGCATGGAGAAGATCTTCCAGTCTGTCTCCCTTTGTTCGCGGGAGCTTTTTCAAAAAAAGCTTTAATTTTTCAAGCGCCCGACCTTCTATTTGTCTAATCCGCTCTTTACTAACCCCGAAGTCATTGCCGATTTCTTCTAGTGTGGGTTTATTCTCCTCTAGAAAACGATGTTTGATGATTTGACGCTCTCTCTCGTCCAGTGCGGCCAATGCTTTTTCTATGACATTATTCCTAGAGGTTTGGTTCGAGTGATGGGCTATATTTTCTTCAGGATTCGGTCGCTCGTCCTCCAAAAACTCCTGCAACTCGCTACCATCGCTCTCATCCGAGCCAATTATGGTATTGAGTGACGAGTCATAACCAGACAAAAGGGCTTCCATCCGCTCGACCGAAGCAGTGGGTACGTTTAGGATTTTCGCTATCTCAACTCTATCTTCGTCACTCATGGGTCCGGCAAGATTTTTTGAAATCTTCGATCGAAGCCGTCTCAGGTTAAAAAATAAAGATTTCTGAGCTGGCGTTGTTCCGATTTTTACTATTGAACTATTCCGCATCACGTAGTCTTGGATTGAGGCGAGGATCCACCATCGGGCGTAGGTTGAGAAGCGTACGCCCTTCTCTGGATCGAATTTTTTGGCTGCGTCTATCAGCCCCAAGGTCCCTTCCTGGATCAAATCAGAAACGGGAAGTCCGTAACCTTTAAAACCCGCCGCCATTTTCACTACAAGTCTTAAATGACTTGATACCAGCTTATCCAGAGCTTTTTCATCGCCTTTATCTCGAAGCTCGGTGCCAAGTTTAACCTCCTCTTCTCGTTCTAGGAGAGGGGCCTTCATAGTTCTCGATATGAATTTTCTATCGAGTGCGTCACTAATATTTTGTCCAAAAAAAACCATAATACTCTGCTTTTATGCTTTCAAACTGGTTGATGACATACTTACGCTAGTCTTTTTCAAGAGCGGGCGATATCTTGTATGTGGTACGGCCCAGGTTCCTAATTGGTTTAGTAGTGTTTTTCCCAAAGCGTCGAATTGCAATCCACGTGAGACGCTGTGAGCCAGGGATTTCAGAAAAAGAGGGGTAAACTCAGCTGGATATGATTCGTCAGCTTCGGTAACAAGGGTTAAATAAAGTTTTGTTCTCAGGCCATGCGCCCGATGGCGCAAGAATTTTGAGGTATTACGATAAAATCAGCTAATCACACGATTATGGTCTTTATTCCGAAGCATCGCACTCCAGATCATCGAAAAATCGCTGCGGTGTACAGAATTGGCGAACAATTTGGCAAAGGAGGCTGTAAACCTGAAACATATCCTCTATAATCCTTGGAAGCTGTTCGGGCTTGGGCCCCTGCTGTGAGAGTGGCCAACTCGAGGCTTTCAAAATGGTTCAACTATTGCGAATCTTTTTTTCGTCGCGGTTCTCTCAAACTTTTACAGACGCAGAGGAGTTTTAATCGCAGGAGTACGTCTCGCACGAACGGCTGTTCGTAAGGTCTGTTTTAATCACACACGGACACCCTTGACCGATAACGGAAATGCGAGTTTTATGGCTGTTAATCCCAGATTTGAAAACACTTTAATCAGGTTCTTCTTTTCTTGCCGAGGCCGATTTGTTTAGCAAACCTCGAGCGTGTTATGGCATAATTGGGAGCGACCATTGGATAATCTGCGGCTAGGCCCCATTTAGCGCGATATTCATCTGGGGTCAGACCATAAGCTGCGCGAAGATGCCGTTTCAACATTTTCAATTTTTTGCCATCCTCCAGACAAACTATGTAATCCGGGGTAATAGATCGTCGAATACTTATTGCCGGTTTAGGTGGCGTTAAGCTCGCTGTTTCTATCTTTTCGCCCAACGACTTGAGAGTATCATATATGGTACGAATGACTTCGGGTAACTGATCCGGGTCTAAAGCCTTGTTACTTACGTAAGCAGAAGTTATGTCGACGGTCATGCTTACTATTTCAGGCTTCGATATTTTATCTTCATCATGACTAGACATGCTTCACCAATACTTTAATAAGGGAATTTTTACTTGACTAATATTGAGATTTAATTCCCCTCTAAAAAATGTCAACAAAAAATGTATTCATTTTTTGCTGATCTAAAACTGCAGCAAATGGTGAGCTTATCGATTATTTTTTCAGAGCTTGTCCAAGGGTGGTAATTAAACCCCCACATATGGTATTAAATTTCCGAGTTTGGGGCAGATTATTGATGAAATTGCAGAAAATTGCTTTTGGCTGCGATCATGCTGGGTTTGCTTTTAAAGAAGCCCTTAAGGCAACAGTATTGAGATGTGGAATGGATGCCGTCGATTTTGGTACCACCAGCGATGATCCTGTTGACTACCCCGACTTTGCTAAGGCTGTCGCTAAAGCATTAGTAGCGGGCGAGGTCGAAAAAGGAGTTTTAATTTGTGGGACAGGTATTGGAATGTCGATGTCAGCCAACAGGGTTAATGGAGTTCGTGCGGCGTTATGCACCAACTCGGAGATGGCCGCGCTCTCTAGACTTCACAACAATGCAAACATACTTGTTCTAGGAGCTCGTGTAATAGATCTTGCAATCGCTCAGGACTGTCTTAGAGCGTTCCTGGAGACGCGGTTTGAGGGTGGAAGACATTCACCGAGAGTGGAAAAAATTTGAGTAAATCTCTTACTGAAAACAGATGGAGCATGAATGATGGATGAAGCGGGCACTAGAATCCTCAACGGCAATGAAGGTCACTTCACTGAGAGTGTTGAGGTTCGTGATCCGGAGTTGGCGGCGATTCTTGATCTTGAACTAGGGCGGTTGCGAGACACTATCGAGTTGATTGCTTCCGAAAATGTAACCTCCAAGGCGGTCCTGCAGACGACAGGGTCAGTTCTAACCAACAAATACGCGGAAGGATACCCCGGCCGACGGTATTATGGAGGTTGTGAGTTCGTTGACGTGGCTGAAGACCTTGCAATAGAGAGAGCAAAAAAGCTTTTTAATTGTGGGTTTGCAAACGTTCAACCGCATGCCGGAGCACAAGCAAACCTTGGGGTATACACGGCATTATGTAAACCGAATGATACCATTATGGGGATGTCGCTCGCGGCGGGGGGGCATTTGACGCACGGGGCCGCTCCAAATTTTACAGGAAAGTGGCTTAACGCCGTTCAATATGGGGTAAGACGAGAGGATCATCTAATTGATCTTGAGGAGGTGAATGCGCTGGCTCAAGAATACAAGCCGACCATCATTGTGGCGGGTGGTTCTGCATATCCAAGAGTTATTGATTTTGAAGCCTTCAGAAAAATAGCCGATAGTGTTGGCGCGTATTTTATGGTGGACATGGCCCATTTCGCAGGTTTGGTAGCAGGAGGGGTTTATCCGAGCCCGTTGCCTTTCGCGCACGTAGTAACAACTACGACGCATAAAACATTAAGGGGACCAAGGGGAGGCATGATCCTAAGCAACGACCCTGAAATTGCCAAGAAAGTGAACTCAGCGATCTTTCCTGGAACCCAGGGTGGACCTCTTATGCATGTTATCGCGGCAAAAGCCGTGGCCTTTGGCGAAGCTTTGAGGCCCTCTTTCAAAATGTATGCTCAGCAAGTAGTCGATAATGCAAAATCGTTAGCGGCTACTCTAGACAAGGGGGGGTTAAACATCATCTCTGGTGGTACAGACTCACATCTTTGCTTGGTTGACTTACGGCCAAAAGGGCTAACCGGGCGCGATGCTGAAGCGAGCTTAGAAAGAGCTGGGATCACTTGTAACAAAAACGGTATACCTTTTGACCCTGAGAAACCGATGGTCACATCGGGCGTTAGGTTAGGCACTCCAGCGGCGACCAGTCGTGGTTTTGGTACAGTAGAGTTCGAAGAAGTTGGCAATATGATTGTGGATGTACTGGACGGGCTCGCAAGTAATGGCAATAACAATGGGGCGGTGGAGCAGGCGGTTAGAAAACGTGTTTCGAATTTGACAGGGAAATTTCCGGTCTATCGCGAACTATAGGGGAGTAAACCGTATGCGCTGTGCATTCTGCGGAGCCGAGGAGACGATAGTAAAAGACTCTCGACCGTCGGAGGAAGGATCCGTAATTCGACGGAGACGGGCGTGTCTAAATTGCGGGGCGAGGTTTACAACATTTGAGAGAGTGCAAATCAGAGAATTGACAGTAATTAAGAGTGGTGGAAAACGGGAACCCTTAGACCGCGAAAAATTAAGCCGTTCAATGAATATTGCTCTGAGGAAGCGCCCTGTTGATCCTGATAGAATTGAACGCGTGATCACGAGTATTATTAGACGTTTAGAGAGTAGCGGTGAGAGTGAGGTTAAGTCAGAAGCAATCGGTGAGTTGGTTATGGATGCTCTGAATAGCCTTGACTCTGTCGCCTATGTGCGTTTCGCGTCCGTTTACAAGAACTTCCGCGAAGCAAGTGACTTTGAAGACTTTCTGGGGACCTTGGGTGACGACGATTGAGGAAGAAAATCATACCAGGTTTATGCGAATAGCCTTAAATCTCGCAAAACGTGGCCTCGGAATTGTCTCTCCCAACCCTGCCGTTGGCTGTGTAATTGTCAAAAATGACCAGATAATTGGGCGAGGGTGGACGCAGAGGGGTGGTCGCCCCCATGCCGAGACCGAAGCGCTTGCTCGGGCTGGAGAATCTGCTAAAGGCTCCACAGCCTATGTAACGCTCGAGCCTTGCGCTCACCAGGGGGTCACGCCACCTTGTGCCTCGGCTCTCATCGAAAGTGGTGTAGAGACAGTTGTCGTCGCGGTGGCAGATCCAGATCCGAGGGTTGATGGCGGCGGGGTCAAAATGTTGGAGGAAGCAGGCATCAAGGTTATTTTTGGTATCTGTGGTGATGAAGCATCACGCCTGAATCGAGGGTTTTTTCTTGTCTTAAAAAACAAACGTCCTTTGGTAACAGTCAAGATAGCCTCGTCTCTTGATGGGGTTGTTTCGACAAAAAACGGCGAGAGCAAATGGATTACAGGGAAACAATCAAGAGACAGGGGACAATTATTTCGTTCAAACCATGATGCGATATTGGTCGGAGGAGGGACAGCGATTTCAGATGACCCTGCTCTGACGTGCAGATTGCCTGGTATGGAAGATAGGTCACCCATTAGAGTTGTGGTTATCGGTCAGAGGATGGTGTCTTTGGACTCTCAGCTGGTAAAGACCGCGAAGGATTTGCCTGTTTGGTGTTTTATGTCATCAAGCGTAAAAGAAAAAAATGAGGACCATTGCACAAAACTTGTAGAATCTGGCGTTCGGATATTCACGTTAGGTTTTAACCATTTAGATAGAATGGATATGAACGCCATCTTAAAAAAGTTAGCGAAGTTAGGGATTACCCGTCTCCTTGTGGAAGGGGGACCGTCTGTTATAACATCGCTTATTTCTGCAGATTTAGTTGATCAACTTATTTGGTTCAGGGCGCCAGTTATCATTGGTGCTGAAGGCCGTAGTGCAATTTCGAATTTGGGCCTAGAAAATCTGGATCAATCAAAGCGTTTCAAGAGAAGCTCTTTTCGACAAATGGGAAATGATGTTATCGAATGTTTCGATAGATGGAGTTAAGGAAAAATGTTTACCGGTATTATAACTGACATTGGTCAAGTGAAATCGCTGGAGAAGCGAGGCGATACGCGAATTGTAATTTCGACAAGTTATGACACGACGACGGTTGAGATTGGGGCCTCAATCGCCTGTTCAGGGCCGTGTCTGACCGTGGTCGAGAAAGGGAGCGGTTGGTTTGCAACAGAAGCGTCTGCCGAAACACTCAGCAGAACTACGGTGGGGAGTTGGGCGGAAGGGACCAGGGTCAACCTTGAGAGGGCACTAAGCCTTGGTGATGAGTTGGGCGGTCATATTGTTTCCGGTCATGTGGATGGGCTCGCTCGAATTGTTTCTATGGAACCAGAAGGCGATAGTGTGCGTTTTTTATTTGAAGTGCCAGATGAAGTAAAAGCCTTTATCGCAGAGAAGGGGTCTGTCTGCCTAGATGGTGTATCGTTGACGGTGAATGCAGTCCAAGGGGCTCAGTTTGGCGTAAATATTATAAGTCACACACAATCTGAAACCACTTTTAACGATAAAAAGGTTGATGATTTTGTCAATTTAGAAGTTGATATGTTGGCAAGATATGTGGCCAGGCTTACCGATTCCCTGCAAAACACTGTGGAGTGAAATTAGTGTCTAATAAACTTAAAACTGAAGAGCTCGATCATGACTCCTTTGTGAGCAGCGCACTCTCTCCCGCAGAAGATATTATTGCGGACATAGCCGCCGGTAAAATGGTAGTGCTGGTTGATGATGAAGATCGAGAAAACGAAGGGGATCTCGTCATTTCAGCCGAACATGCAGACGCTGACGCCATAAATTTTATGGCAACCCATGGTAGAGGGCTGATTTGCCTGGCCATGACCGGGGAACGCATTAATCAGCTGCAATTATCAATGATGGCTGCAGATAATAAGGCCCCTCTGCAGACTGCCTTTACCGTATCTATAGAAGCTAGAGAAGGGGTCACCACGGGCATCTCGGCGGCCGACCGGGCGAAGACGGTGCAAGTAGCGATTGATCCTAAAAAGGGTGCGGGTGACTTAGTTGTTCCTGGGCATGTTTTTCCGTTGGCGGCGCGTGACGGAGGTGTTCTTGTCCGTGCCGGACACACAGAGGCGGCAGTGGATCTGTCCAGACTCGGAGGGCTTAACCCTGCCGGGGTGATTTGCGAAATTATGAATGACGATGGAACAATGGCGCGTCTCCCCGATCTCGTTGGCTTTTGTGAAAGCCATCATCTCAAACTTGGTACCATAGCGGATTTGATCGCTTACCGTCTTAAAAATGACACCATTGTTGAGAGGAAATTGGAAACCAGTATAAAACATAATGTTGGTTGTGAGTTTGATCTTACTGTATTTGAGAACGCCTTCAATGGTACGGAGCATGTAGCTCTGACGCTCGGCGAGTGGACAGAAGACGACCCAGTTTTGGTGCGCATGCACGCGTTGAACATTGTAGAGGACGTCTTTCACGATGCTCAGAGTGAACGTGCCGATGAACTGGAAATGGCTCTCACACTAATTGAGGGTGAGGGTCGAGGAGCTCTGGTTTTGATCCAGGACTCTTGGAATAGTCGTTTCTCCACCCAGATTAAAATGCGAAAGCGGGGATCTGCAGCAACCGGTGCTCAACATGAAAATGATAAACCCGTTCTTCGGGATTATGGGGTTGGGGCGCAAATTCTCAGAGAATTAGGCATTTCTCGTTTGAGATTGTTAACGAATACCAAAGAAAGTACAATTAAAGGCATAGACGGTTACGGTTTAAGCATCGTTGAACGGGTTGCAATTCCAAGAAGAATCGTTTCTTCGTAAAAATATTTTGAAAGTTTCTTGTAAAAAGTTGTGAGGAAAGAGATGGCTGAACCGCCGCAAATCATGATCGTCGAGTCGCGTTACTATGAGGAGATAGCACAACATCTGATAGACTCTGTTTTGAAAGAGTTATCCGATGTAGGTGCTAGATATGATAGGTTTGAGGTCTCTGGGGCTTTTGAAATTCCTGCGGCTATTGGATTCGCGTTGGAGGCATCGAAGCTTAAAACCAGCGTTCAAGATTATGACGGGTTCATAGGGCTCGGGTGCGTGGTAAGAGGGCAGACAACCCATTACGACTATGTGTGCGGAGAGAGCGCACGGGGTTTGCAAGATCTTGCATTGAAATATTCGGCTGCCATTGGTTACGGAATTTTGACGGTGGAAAATCGAGACCAAGCCTTGGTTAGGGCAAAGAGGGACGGGGAGGATCGCGGCGGTCACGCCGCGAGGGCTTGTCTCAGGATGATTGATCTCAAGAGAGAGCTGGGTTTGATTCCTCAATGAAAGAGGCGCCGCAGGCGAGGTCAAGAGTAGCTTCGCAACATCGCGGTATACGGCGGCGGCATGCGGCTCGTTTGGCAGCTGTCCAGGCACTCTACCAAATAGAGGTTACAGGTGACCCGGTAATAGGGGTTATCGAAGAATACAGTCAACACAGGATTGATGGACAAGATATTGAAGTAGCTGATGGCGCGAAAGCAAACAAAACGCTTTTTGTCGAGTTGGTCCAGGGTGTCACCAGGAGTCAAGATCAAATTGATGAGAGGTTAAATTTGCTTATCACTTCAAAAAGGACAGTCGATGAGCTGGAAGTCATTTTACGCTCAGTGCTGCGAACCGCCTCTTACGAGTTGGATCATCGTTATCAAGTGCCGGCGCGGTCGTTGATAAAAGAATATGTTAGGATCGCAGATGCGTTTTTCTCTGGAAAAGAACCGAGTTTTGTAAATGGGCTCCTTGATAAGGTTGCGCGATGCTTAAGACCTGGTGAGTTGGAAAGGCAAGAAAATCCGAATGGCTCTGATTGAAGGAGAATTCGGTCTGATAGATAAATATTTTGCTCCTTTGAGCAAGAGCGCGCCCGGCGCAGTAAATCTTACTGATGACGTTGCTTTTTTTGAGGTAAGCCCAGGACTGGTTCCTGTCGTCAGTGTAGATACCCTCGTTGGAGGCGTCCACTTCTTTCCTCAAGATCCACCGGGAAACTTGGCGAAAAAACTCATAAGGGTCAGTCTCTCCGATCTGGCGGCGTCGGGTGCAAGGCCTTTGGGTTATTTTTTATCTCTTAGTATGCCTGCAGATACAGATGAAAGTTGGGTTGCAGAATTTGCTAGAGGTCTTTGCGAAGATCAGAAAGAATTTGGCATTGCACTGTTCGGCGGAGATACAACAGTTACAAGCGGTCCCCTGTCTCTCTCGCTCACAGCGGTTGGCGAGGCCGCCTCTGATAAAATTGTTCGTCGTTCCGGTGCAAAGCCAGGGCAAAGGGTTTTTGTCACTGGCACTATAGGGGATTCTGCTCTTGGTCTTACTCTGATAAAAAAAATGGGGATGCGAGAGGCAAACTCTCACTTTCCTGACTTGGTGCAAAGATATCTTGTGCCTAATCCAAGAGTAAAATTAGCGCCCATTCTTGGCAATCGAGCGGCTGCTTCAATAGATATTTCCGACGGTCTCGTCGGGGATTTGGCGCATATATGTAAAGCTTCAGGTGTCTCTATCTCTATTGATTTCAGTATGCTGCCGTTATCCACTTCTGCAAAAAGGGTAATCGAGGCCAATCCAACAAATAAGGGCATACTCCTTGCCGGAGGCGATGATTACGAAATTTTATTGTGTTGTAGTCCTGAAAATTCTCGGGAGCTCATAAGTAAGGCGGCGGAACAGGGTGTCGTAGTAACTGAAATCGGTCGGGTCACAAATCAAGGAGATCGCTTCGTCCGCGTCACTGAGGGCGCTTGTGTTGTGGAAATAGAAGACACCAGTTGGCGCCATTTCTGACTAATTTCTTGCCCTCCTTTTGATCGCCTGGGAACTCAATTATTGTTAGATTGGTAGCGAAATAATTATAGGATCA
Organism: uncultured Rhodospirillaceae bacterium; assembly: GCA_913052165.1. Lineage (GTDB taxonomy): Bacteria > Pseudomonadota > Alphaproteobacteria > MPNO01 > UBA2964. Next base: position 1,487 of record CAJXEC010000014.1, on the reverse strand, counting down.
GTTCAAATACGCTTTTCTTAGAAAGCTTTGACTAATGATTTTTAGGACCCGTGAATCAAGGGGTGTTGCCTCCAGGCAGCTTATCTGGCATGTTCCGCGCGTTTTTTTGATCGATCTGTGCCGAAGTTAGGAATGTCTCGTTTTATTTTCCGAGAAAAAAAAAGGATAAATAAATGGCTGATATGTATTGGATAGTGATAGTTTGTGGGCTGCTAGCCTTAGCCTATGGTGCCTATGCGATAAGAGCTGTCTTGGCCACCGAGCCCGGAACGGAAAGAATGCAAGAGATTGCGCTGGCTGTTCAAGAGGGGGCGAGCGCGTATTTAAATCGGCAATACAGCACAATTGCACTGGCCGGTGTGGTTATTGGCATAATCCTCGGATTAACACTTAATTGGTATGTGGCAGTCGGGTATTTCGTCGGAGCAATTCTGTCGGGTGTCACTGGATACATCGGTATGCACGTGTCTGTGCGTGCAAATGTAAGAACTACAAATGCTGCTAGGACCGGTGGTTTAAAACCGGCACTCGCGGTGGCCTTTCAGTCCGGTGCAGTTACTGGGATTTTAGTGGTTGGTTTAGGTCTGCTTGGGGTTGCCGGTTACTATTTATTTCTTCGTGGAGTTTTTAACCCTGGGGAAGAAGCGGGCTTGCGAAATATTCTCGAGGCTTTGGTCGCGCTTGGTTTTGGGGCATCGTTGATATCAATCTTTGCGCGTCTTGGTGGAGGAATTTTCACTAAGGGGGCAGACGTTGGAGCGGATCTCGTTGGAAAGATCGAAGCGGGGATACCTGAAGATGATCCCCGAAATGCAGCCGTGATTGCAGATAATGTCGGCGATAATGTAGGGGACTGCGCCGGCATGGCTGCGGATCTTTTCGAAACATACGCGGTTACAATGGTTGCTACTATGCTCTTGGCGGCGATTTTCTTTAGTGGGCCTAATCAAGAACTCCTTCTGGGACTGCCATTGGTTATTGGGGGTGTCAGCATCTTGGGCTCTATCTTTGGTTTTTTCTTTGTTCGCCTGGGTGCCTCAAACAATATTATGGGAGCTTTGTATAAGGGCCTGATCGTAAGTATGGTTGCTTCAGCCGTGTTGATTGGAATTGCGATTTGGTGGTTATTCGGAGGCTTAAACGCCGAAATTGGAAAATTTGAGGCCCGGCACTTATTTTACTGCGCTCTCATTGGCCTAGTCGTAACAGGGCTATTGGTCTGGATTACTGAGTATTACACGGGTACCGATCACCGGCCTGTTAAGATAGTGGCCAAGGCTTCTGAGACAGGTCATGGAACAAATGTCATACAGGGGCTTGCAATATCAATGGAAGCGACGGCGTTACCCGTTCTGGTAATCTGCGCTGGTATTATTGCTGCATATTTTTCTGCGGGCATGTATGGGATTGGTCTCGCTGCAACAACAATGTTGGCATTGGGGGGCGTTATTGTTGCTCTCGATGCCTATGGGCCAGTTACTGATAAT
>CAJXEC010000013.1 GCA_913052165.1 uncultured Rhodospirillaceae bacterium | reverse complement strand
CGGACATCTGCAATAAGAGCCTGAATGTGTCCCTTATTTTGTCAGGGTGAAATTCCGCAAAACTCTCTGCACAATCTCCTCCCTGCAGCAAAAAGGCACGCCCTGCGACAACTTCTGCGAGTTCCTCTCGTAATTGACGTGCCTCACCTGCAAACACCAGCGGAGGATATGTCCTCAATTGCGTCTCCGCCGCAGCCAACAACGCTTTATCGGGATATTCCGGGACCTGGCGAATATCCTTGCTCCGCCAACTTTCAGGACTCCAACTCATCTTTTTCAAACCCATAATTGTTACATTCAGATATAATTTCTGTAAGCGATATATCCATGAGAAAGCTAATTACCCAAGTTCATACGCCCTTTGGTGAAACGATTCCAGTACCTTACTTTTAGACTCCACTCTAGAAGGACATTTTTTTCGGTAAACGAGAGATTTATTTGCCTGGATCAACAGTTTTTTCCCTGTTAGCATCGATCATCTAAAGTCCAAAGAGATAAAAAGGACAAAAGGGAGGTAAAATAGATGAAATCAATTAAATGTTGGGTGACACTTGTCTCCATTGCGGCAGCATTGAACCCTATTTCTGTTAACGCGTCTGATTTTTATAAAGATAAAATTGTGACCGCAATTTTAGGAGCGGGTCCTGGTGGCGGTTATGACCTATACGCTAGGACAGTTATGAAGCACTTGGTAAACCATATCCCAGGGAAGCCTCAGTTTATAATGCAATTTATGCCTGGCGCCGGTGGCCAAAAGGCCGCTCAATACTTCTACAATGTGGCGAGCAAAGATGGTACTAAGATAGCCAAACTATCCAATATGCTACCGGCGTTCCAGGTCCTCAGGAGTGGAGTCAAATATGATGTCCGTGAGTTAAACTACATTGGTCGCGCCGCTTCGATGCAATACGTGACAATGGTCTGGCACACAACAGGCGTCAAAAGTCTTAAAGATGCACAAAAAGCTAAGCAACCAATCATTTTTGGTTCTTCCGGAAGAAGCCAATCGAACTATATCGTGCCGGCGGTGATGGCTAATTTACTCGGCCTTAATGTAAAAGTCATAGCGGGTTACACTGGTACGGCCGCGATCAATAAAGCTCTGGAACAAGGGGAAGTTACAGGCAGAGCCGGTGCCTGGTCGAGCTGGATTTCTCGCGCGGGCCGTTTAATTAAAGAAAAAAAGGTTGTCGCGATTGCCCAATCTGGTTTGGAAAAAGCAACAGATATTAAAAATGGTTATGGCGAGCCCACTCCCCTACTTCTGGATTTGGCCAAAAACGACGACGAGCGTGCGATCTTGAGACTTTTGGCCGCTGATGCTGCCATTGGGCGTAACTTTTCAACGCCACCAGGTACTTCAAGCACTCGCGTTAAGCTACTTTGTCGGGCATTTGATGCAACGATGAAAGACAAAGCGTTTCTTGAAGAAGCGAAAAAGCGCAAGCTAATCGTCGAACCAAAAACCTGCGAGTGGTTGCAAGAAACCGCCACGGCAATTGTCAACACACCGGCTCCGCTGGTTCAAAAAGCCAAAGCTCTTTTAGGCTGGAAATAGCGGAAGGTCATTAGGAGAAAAAATATGCTTAAAACGATAACCAAATTTGCATCTTCATGCCTAATACTTGGGTTTGTCATAACGTTCGGAATATCAAACACTGCCGCGAACGAACTAGAACTTGTTGTGGGTACCGGAGGTACTTCAAGCGCCGCGTTCAGCGCAGGAAACGGAATGTCGATTGCATCGGTCATGCACGGAAAAGGCATAAAAATATACAGTTACGGTACGAAAGGTGACAAAGACAATATCAAAAGGCTGACCAAAAAGAAGCGCGCGATTAATCTGGCTATTGTCTCCGCCAAGGGTCTCGCAAAGGCCAACGACAAGCAAAAAAAGGGTATTAGTGGCCTTATTGCACTCGGCAAAGCTAAGGGCGACACCCTTCTCCTGGTAGCACGGAACAAGGCCCCCAAGGGGGTATCAAAAGACAAGTACTCGCTCGCTATCAGTGAAGTGGTGAGGGTCTTAAAGAATACCAAAGCAGGAAAGATCATAAAGAACGAATGGCGCAACTGGTCTGTATCGAGCGGCGTATCGGCGTTTACGGCAGCCGGCGTTAAAATACACAAAGCTGGCTTGTAGTTCAAAAGGATACCAATAAAGCCGCCGTTCCTTTTCGGCGGCTTTATTTTTTCTTATAGACTTGCGTGATTAATAAGATTTCTAACTAGTTCAGCTCTCAAAACTTAATTTAATCGGAGATCGAGTATGCGACTTCTGGCATTCCAGAGTAATGGCAAACAGCGAATTGGAGTCTTGCGGGGAGACCAGGTTGTTGATCTCAGCATTGCAGCGCCCGGTTTACCCGAAGAACTGGTCGAGATTATCGAGGGTGGAGACGACTGCCTTAAATTGATAACAACGGCCCAAGAGAGTGCAAACCCGGAGAGCCTCGTTCACGTTGACGAGTTAGACTGGCTTCCACCCACTCGTAAAGCCGGTAAAATCATCTGCCTTGGTTTAAATTATGCAGCGCATGCAGCCGAGGGCGGGCATGACCGTCCGGAGTATCCATCATTTTTTATGAGGGGAAATTCATCTCTGGTCGCCCACGGAAAGCCCATAATTCGACCCATTGCATCAGAAACGCTTGACTACGAGGCGGAACTCGTCGCCATCGTTGGAAAAAAAGCTAAGCATGTAAAACAAGAAGATGCTCTAGATTATATCTGGGGGTATTCTGTCTTTAATGAAGCTAGCATTCGCCAATATCAAAGAAAAACGGCGCAATGGACAATTGGCAAAAATTTTGACAATACGGGCGGTTTCGGGCCGATTGTGGTTACTGCAGATGAAGTTCCCCCTGGGGCAGACGGGCTACAAATTCAAACACGTCTAAATGGCGAAGTGTTGCAGAATGCGACAACCGACATGATGCTTTTCAACGTTAAGGAGACCATTGAATTATTGACCGAGTGTTTGACCCTCGAACCCGGAGATCTCTTAGTAATGGGAACGCCTTCTGGTGTAGGGCATGCAAGAAAACCACCTCTGTGGATGAAGGCAGGCGATATTTGTGAGATAGAAATCGAAAATATTGGTATTTTGCGTAACCCGATTGAAGATGAAATTCTATAATTGTTTTAAAGAAAAAATTGAAATGAGAGACATAGCAAGCCAAGAAGTCATAAAGCCTGTTAAAGCCCTGAGTAACCGGATGTACCCCTTTAGGATGATGCATTGGATCTCCTTTTTCGGAAGGCGCGAATGCATAATGGTTGGTCGGACCGACCTATTACCGAAGAACAAATTCAATTGCTTTACGAATTAACCATTAGCGGGTCCACTACTGCCAACAGTCAGCCCCAGAGGTTCATTTTTGCCGTTCGCCGGGATCAAAAGAACGTCTTATTCCTTTTTTGGCCCTCGGTAATGTCAACAAGCAAGACCCGCGCGGCTCCTTTAACCGTTATAGAGGATTATGGAATGGCTTTTTGAGAACATTTACCACGGGTTTTTCCCACAAGTGTATGACCGCAATTTATAAAGGGAACTTGCCGTATATCGATGTTAACGGATTGAAAAACAGCTCCCTGAAGGGCACCTATCGTATGATCGCATCTCGAGGCGTGAAATTGGATATCGGTGCTATGTCAGTTTTTATCAAGAAGCTATTCATAGAGAGTTTTCCTTCGAAACATCGATAAGACAAAATTTCCTGTGCAATGTCGGCTAAGAAGATACAAACGCCCTTTATAATAAATTTCCTCGTTTCGAGCTTGAAGAAATTTGTGCAATTATTTGAAGGCTAGTTCCCCACTGGGCTCCGCATCGTAACAAATTCCTCTGCGGCCGTTGGATGAATCCCAATTGTTGCGTCAAACTGGGCTTTTGTTGCGCCGGCCTTTAAAGCCACTGCAAACCCCTGAATGATTTCTCCTGCTTCCGCACCAACCATATGAACACCAACCACACGGTCTGATTTTTTTGCGACCACTAGCTTCATCATGCTCTGTTCATGCCGTTGGGTCATCGTATGTTTCAGAGGCCGAAAAGTTGAACGATAAACAACAATTTCACCATATCTCTCATTGGCCTCCGCCTCAGTAAGGCCCACAGTTCCTATATTTGGATTTGAGAATACTGCCGTCGCTATATCTTGATAATCCATTTTTAATTTTTTTCCGTTAAAGAGATTTGCAGAAAGAACCATTGCCTCACCAATTGCAACGGGCGTGAGCTGAAAACGATCAATGATATCACCTAACGCGTAAATATTCGGAACGCTCGTCTGAAACTGGTCGTTAACAACTAGAGAGCCATTTTGACTCACATTGACGCCAACTTTTTCCAATCCAAGATTCTTCGTGTTCGGCACTCTACCCGTAGCATAAAGACACATATCAGATTCTATCTTGGATCCGTCGGTAAGACTGACCTCCAGGCCCTTACTGGTCCTCTCGATCGACGTTACATTTATATTAAAACGCAAGTCTATGCCGTGCGCCAGCATTTGTTCAGCAAGGTGGCTACGCACATCCTCATCAAATCCCCTCAGGAATTTCTCTCCCCGATAAAGCTGGGTCACCTCAGACCCATAACCATGAAAAATTCCAGCGAACTCAACCGCAATATAGCCACCGCCCACAATGAGGATTCTCTGAGGAAGTTTTTCCAAAAAGAATACTTCGTTAGATGTGATCACATTTTCGTTGCCGGGAAAATCCGGAATTGAAGGCAATCCACCTGTTGCAATCAGTATTTTCTCCGCGGTAACTTCTTCTCCTCCAACATCAAGGGTGTGTGGGTCTTTCAGAGAAGCGCGGGCTTCATAGATGGTAACGTTATTACTCTCCAATATTTTGCGGTAAATACTGTTCAGCCTCTGTATTTCTTTATTTTTATTGGACACTAACGTTGGCCAATCCAGACCAGGATCTTGCAACCGCCAACCGTAAGCTGCGGCATCTTCAAAATCATGACCAAAATGTCCTCCATAAGCGAAGAGCTTCTTCGGGATACAACCCACATTCACGCATGTGCCCCCAAGGTGGAGCTCTTCTGCTACGCCAACTTTTGCCCCATAAGATGCACTCATTCGGGAAGCACGCACGCCCCCTGACCCAGCTCCAATCGTAAAGAGGTCATAATCAAAGTTGGCCATTTATCTTTCTCGCTGTGAATTAAGAACAAGCAACAGGGTCAAATCTATGTCGGACAATCTGCTTTTCTGTTGCCAGCCCCGACACCTCTATATGTTCGACTGGGTGGACTAAAAAAAAGGAGACCGTCTCAAGAGGCCCCAAAAGCGGAGAGAAAAGCGTTGAAAGATGTAAGATCAACGATCGATACCGCCAAGAAGGGCGTATTTGATTTCTAAAAAGTCATCGATTCCGTATTTTGATCCCTCGCGACCAATACCTGACTCCTTAACCCCTCCAAATGGGGCAACTTCTGTCGATATAATGCCCTCATTTATCCCAACAATCCCATATTCAAGCCCCTCCATTACCCGCCAAATCCGGCCAACATCACGGCTATAAAAATAGGAAGCTAATCCGAATTCAGTATCATTAGCCAAAGAAATGACTTCTTCCTCTGTTTTAAAGGGAAAGAGGGGAGCGACGGGCCCAAATGTCTCCTCTCTGGCCACTTTCATCTTTGAAGACACTTGAGTGACCACTGTTGGCTCAAAAAATGTACCGCCCAATTGATGACGCTTGCCTCCAGTAGCAATCATGCCCCCCTTATCAAGCACATCCGCAATATGCTCCTCTACCTTCTCGACCGCAGCCATATCGATCAGCGGCCCTTGCTGAGTCTCTCCTTTAAGACCGTCTCCAACAACCATTGCCTCTACTGCGGCTACTAATTTTTCGGCGAAAGCATTGTAAACGCCTTCTTGAACATAAATGCGATTGGCGCAAACGCAGGTCTGCCCTGTGTTTCGGAATTTCGAAGCCATCGCTCCGAGCACAGCGGCATCCAAATCCGCGTCATCAAAAACAATGAAGGGAGCATTCCCACCAAGCTCCATGGATACCTTTTTCACAGTTCCCGCACATTGCTCCATAAGAACCTTGCCTATCTCCGTTGATCCGGTAAAGGTCAATTTTCTTACGATGGGGTTCGATGTGATTTCTTCCCCAACATCTCTCGCACCTCCCGTAACAACATTAAAAACCCCTTTGGGCATTCCTGCTCTTTCTGCCAATACCGCTTGGGCCAATGCTGAAAAGGGCGTCGCTGATGCGGGTTTTAGAACCATTGTGCAACCCGCCGCAATTGCTGGCCCTGACTTCCGAGTAATCATGGCATGCGGAAAATTCCAGGGGGTTATAGCTGCTACGACACCGATGGGTTCTTTGGTGACAATCACCCTCTTTCCTGGCGCAAATGAAGGAATCACATCTCCGTAAACACGCTTACCTTCCTCCGCAAACCATTCAAGAAATGAGGCCGCATACAAAATCTCACCTTTGGACTCAGCAAGTGGTTTGCCCTGCTCAGCTGTCATAAGCAACGCTAAATCTTCTTGGTTCTCAAGCATTAACTCGTACCATCTGCGAAGAATTCCAGCGCGTTCTTTTGCGGTTTTTGTCCTCCAGGCTGACATCGCATTATTAGCCGCATCTATAGACCGGCGTGTTTCATTAGCTCCCATCTTTGGAACGGTGCCAATTATTTCGCCTGTGGCTTTGTTAGTAACTTCAAGCACCGCACCAGAGTCGGCATCCGCCCATTCCCCATTTATGTAACATTGCTCTTTAAACAGGCCCATATCCGATAGTGGAAAGCTTAGATCGCGTGGCATAGTTTTTCCCTCAAAACCTATAATATTATCTAATTTTTCTGTTAAACTCATTGGAAAATATAGAAGTTAAAAGCTGTCTTGTTAACCTGAAGACAAACATTCCGTACTAATTTTTAGTGTGTTCGAGCTCGTTACTAAGTGATTTGCCCGCTCGCACAGCCCAAAAACCTATCAGGAGGCATAGCGTTGCCCCAATACCGACAGTCACCTGCAATCCAAAATATTCAGCTAACGCTCCCTTTATCCAGGCCCCAAGGGCCGGAAGTCCCCAAGACAGCATTACGAATAAGCTCATTACTCTCGCGCGAACGGAGGCATCGACAGTATTTTGAATGAGTGTTTGTGATCCCACCCCCGTGACCAACATGCTAACACCCACTAGGAATAAAAACACGGCCCCAATGAAAATATTATTTGTTATGGTGAATAAAATCAGAGCCAATGCTTGAGCACCAACTGCCCACGTGACTAACTTAGTCAGTCCAACAGTCTCTCCACGGCGCGCGAGAGACAGAGCACCGACTAACCCACCAGCGCCAATAGAGCAAAGAATGATAGCCATGCCATCAGATTGCATTTCAAATACCTTGTCAGCAAATCCGGGGGCAAGTTCCATAAAGGGGCGAACGAGAAAACCTGTAAGAGCCAAAAGGGAGAGAAGAAAGCGAATCCCAATATTAGTCCAGGCGTAAGTAACTCCGTCCCACATATCCCGAATAATCGCCATGGAGAGTTTCCCCGCTCCCCCTGCATTGCCAGTTTCTGTGCGGATAAAAAAAAGTGCGACGTAGAACTGAACAAACGTCGCTGCTGCAATTGCGAAAACCCACCCCGCATTAAGAAAAAGTAGAAGACTACCCCCAATAGCAGGACCAACAACACGGGAGGCATTAAATTGGGCAGAATTCAAACCAATAGCGGCTGAAAGATCCTTTTTTGGAACCAGAGCATTCACGATTGATACCCTAGGAGGCGTGGAAATTGCCTCGTTACACCCGTGAAATATTGTGATTGCGAGCAAAATCCAAATATCGATCCAATCTCCAAGTATCAAAACAGCAAGAAGAACTGCGAGTATCAGTGCAAAAAGTTGTGTTGCACGAATGACCCTCATGTAACCAATGCGATCTGATAAGGCACCGGCAAGCATCGATAGAACGACCATCGGAAAAATATCTGCGAAGGCAATAATCCCCAACCATTCATATGACCCGGTTAATTTCCAGGTAAACCACGCTGCAGACGAACGGTAAATCCAGCGCCCAATAGTCGAAACTAAATTAGAAATAAAATAAAGCCGATATTGCGGGTGGGAGAGTGCTACACCGATTCCTCCGAAAAAAGAACGGTCCGCCATCACTGTTTATTTTTCTCTTGGAAATCGAGTTCTATTAATATTTTTGCAAGCAAATCGAGCGGATCACGATCCGGATCTATTGTCTCCCGCCTTTCCGTTCCCAGAGAGGTCTTATTGAGCATCCTAAAAATCTCTGCTGCACCCTCGTGAAATTCAGCGGGAATGCCTATTCCTGCATAGGTCTCCGCCACCTGTTCCATTTCACCGATATACCGTCCAGAAAGGGAGGGTAACCGGTTAAGCGCCGCATCAATTTTTTCGACCGTGCCGGCCTGACTTTTTGGCAAGCGTTCTCTGAGCACTCGAGTAAATCCATATTTCTCTGCTGCAAGCATTACCGCTGTATAAAGCGCAAAAGCCCCTTTGTTCCAGGCACCATTGCAGATTTTTAGTGCTGAACCTGAGCCCACCTCTGAGCCTAAATTTTTAATTTTAATACCGTACCCATCAAGGACATCAAGGACGGAAGCCTGCGGCCCTGAAGAGAAAAACGTCGGAAAATTATCCTTTCTTGTCGGAGTGCCTCCAATGATTCCCACATCAACAAAAATACCGCCAGCGGCTTCAACAATCTCTGATATTTTAATTGCGGTACTCGGAGACGTCGCATTACAATCCGCATAAATTCTAGTGCAACCGAGCCGTCGGATGGCAGAGGACGCAAACTTCGCTACTTGAATAGCTTTGCCCGGATCCAGGATTGAGAGGATTATATCGGCATCTTCCACAGCCTTTTCTATTGTTCCTGAATTTTTGATTCCTAGTTTTTTGGCTCTAAACCTCGTAAAATCAGTCCGATCATCCAGAGGAGCGATTACGTCAAATCCACCTTCGACTAGAAATTTACCGACTCCACTCCCCATGTTTCCTGGGCTTATTATCGCGATTTTCGGGGTCATCAACGATTTTTCTTCCAAGCTTTTGTCTGGGACTTGTAAACAACTGTTGGCATCTGTTTAAACGGAATAGACCGAATACATCTGCTAAGGGTATTTTTATCCGATAATAGACCCGGTCAACCAGTTGGGGTAATAGTGGCGGCAGTAAGGTACACGAACTTGGTTTATAGGGCTAGTGTCTGCACGCCATGGAAATCGGGCATTACATGGTCATACACCGTTTCCGGAAAATAGCCACCCGCACGGAGGCGGGTGGCGCACTTCATGAAATAAAGACCCGTCTTTTAAATATTGTGGTTGGAATTGAGGGGTGCACTTTCCTCAATGCCAAAGATGATCAGCACCAATCAGCGTAAATGACCAAAAGCCTTTTGAGCACATCACATCGGTATTCCACGTAGAGTAGACGTGTCGGTAGAAATTTTGCAATTTTCATGCCAAGTTTTAGCGCCTAAAGAAATAACTTAACGGATAAGCTTTTGAAAAAGCCTTTTTTAAAAGTGATGATAAAATTTAAATAGATGGCATAAAAAATGCATGTACTCCCGTATTAATCTATAAACAAGCTCGAAAGAGAAAAAAATGGTACTTTTTGGTTGCTCAAGATTTTTTAAAATCATTCTCATATGTTTAGGCTGTTCGGTGGCGTTGAGCGGTTGTCTACCCCCTGATCTAATGCAAGCAATGGAGGTAAAGGCACCAATAAAAGGGCCAGGTGTTGACAGGGATCTTATAAGACAAGCGTCTGCTCTCGCCTTAGCTGAAACTCGTTCGCTTGCGATAAAAAATGAAATTCCAACTATTACTGCGGTGGGCTATGCCGCCATGTCCACACAACCGTCTAAAAACAAATCCGAGCGGCGGCTAATGGCCATCAGGGCCGCACGGATTTTAGCCTTGAGACAACTCACCGAACAAGTTCATGGCATAAGAATCGATGGAGATGCGACAGTCTTGGATGCTGTAGTCCAGAGTGACACTGTTCGAACGAGAGTAAGCGGAATTATTCGAGGTGCCAGGACAACACGAGTGAGCCCGGTAGGCACTGATAACTATGAAGTTGCCATGGAGCTGGATCGTTCAACATTACGAAACATCGTGAAGGAAGCCCTGAAAGTTCAACAATAGGTTCAGGCAGCATGGCATTTTTTAAATCCCTTTCGACGAAGATCCTGGTTTACTCTTTTTTAGGACTCACCGCGTTGACCACCCAAGCCGCAGAGACTTTTAGGGGGACTGGAGCCGCGCGAATAATCAATAGTGATAAAGCCGCGGCACGAAAAACAGCGCTAAAATCAGCGATCTTCGATGCATCAACGAAGCAAAGAAGCAATCTTTTTGGATATACGTCTACACAAAGCGGAAGAATAACTGATAATGCGACTGTTCTTTACACAAATGCCAAGCTCGTCAATTACACAATTCTGGAAGAAAAGACTGAAAATAATCTGGTAAAAATTGCGGTCAACGCGACTTTTTCAAAAAATTACAAAAAATTATTGTGCAATAAAGAAAAGACCAAAAGCATAACAAATATTTACTACCCAACAGTCAAATATCGGAACATATCCAGTGAGGAAAAATCTTTACTCAATGATAACCTCGCGAGGTCTTTTGCGCGCTTTAAGAGGGATACGCGAGAAAACCAAAAGTCCCCAAAAAACCAAATACATTTCAAGCACGCTTCCCAGATGGCCGATAGAACACCTGGATCCTATGAGAGTTATCTCTACGGTGGCCAAGAAATCAAAAATAAAAATATAAACGAAATCTACTTTGAATTCGAGTTCGACCGAGTGGATAAAGCGTTCTATAGCGCCTATCGGCTGACCTATTCTGTAAAATTGAATGGCAACCAATTCGACGGTATGAATATACCCTCTGGATCGATTAAGTTTGGTCTTAAGATTGACATGCCAAGCAGAGCACTAAATATCCTCTCAAGTTCTGATCTTCAATTAAGCCAGGTAAATATTCCTTTTGAGCAAATTTTAGACCTCAAGAAAATTATAATTCCTAAACCTCCGAGTTGCAGAATTTTGATGGCCAAGTTGGAGTTCTCACCACGCGGGCATTATATCAAACTAGGTTCCCGAAATGGTATAAGGAAAAATGATCTTGGCTGGTTCACCTCAGATGGGGTTACAGACCAAATACTTATAATTGAAAGGGTCGAGGCTAATCGAACTTACTTTAAAACAATCGAGGCCAACACCATAAAAAAGAGTAATCTTCCATTAATAACGATGGTCAGATATGAATAACATAAAAATTATAACGGTCACTTTAATTTTCGCTACGTTGTCACATGTCAATGTCTCGAACGCGGAGAAAATCTTATATTCTCGATCACATGGCTACACGATCGAAAGCAATAACGACAGGTACAAAGTCAAAAAAGGGGACACGCTTTACCGCATTATTCGCCGCGAGCTAGACGTCCGAAAGAATATAAACAACATAGCGATGAAAATAGTCAGCCAGAACCCAGGAAGTTTTCCTACAGGTAATAAAAACCTTATGTTGAGCGGGACTTTTCTAGATCTCAATAATCTGGGAGAGAGCCAAAGCCCTATGAGAAACCGAAATGAAATCTTTTCTATTAGGTAGAGCAGCTCTGCTAGTAAGCTTCAGCTTTATAAGCTGTTCTGCCGCGCAGGGCGGTATAAAAGGCAGTAATCTAGTTTCCTTGATCCAAGAGACTGCCCTCAAACAAGGCGTGCACGTCGTTCCTCATACTTCTAAGATTAAGATTTGGCCTGCTTGTGATGGAAAACTGAGTGCTCAGCCCATTAAAACTAGGTGGGATGCAGTCGCTGTCGAATGCTGGGACGAGAGAGGTCAAGCCTGGAACGCTGTGATAAGAACCAAAATTGTCGGAAAAATTAGAAGCCTCAACTCTGAAACAGATAGCCCGCCCCCTAAAATCATGGAGAAGCTTGCGGATCCTGTTCTGAAAAAAAAGGGCTCAAGATATCAACGATTAGTCGATCGATTAAACCGAGCTTCTCATTACCGATACAAGCCCCAGAAATACGCCAACCAACGCCAAAACAAGACTGTCAGGGGGTTGAAATTTAGGATACCCCTCAAGGCAAACACCGTTATAAGGGAGACGGACATCTATTTTTCAAACATCCCTGCAAGGGCATCGGAATTAAGTTTTCACGATAAGCAAGACGTGATCGGCCGAAAAACAAGGTCGCATGTTGCCGCAAACTTAGTCATTGCGCCAAGGCATCTACATACCCGATGGGACGTCTATAAAGGCGATCGTTTAACAATTGTTAATAGTTTGGGACCAATTGAGATTTCGGCCGGGGGATTGGCGATGAGCCACGGGCAGATTGGAGGACGAATCTCAGTGAGGAATAGTGTTTCGGGGAAAATTCTTACCGGAATTGTAGAAAAAAGAAAAAAAGTACGAATTTTTTCTAAACAACGCTAAATTACGGTCGTAAAAACATTGTCGAGCGTTTATCTTTAACGTTAGACAACCTGAAAATGACCAAACGCGCATATTTAGCGCAATGAAGTGGAGAATATTATGGTTGATCCGGTTCAAAATCTCCCCGGGACAATCACTTCGGCTAATATTCCTAGCCGTAGCGACAATGGGCCGGCGAATGTATCGCACAGTTCTGTGGATAACAGTTCGTCGCCGTCCGGGACATCGGCTCCTGCGCCTGCTGTGCCAGCGAGCTCAGAGGGGGGGCTACAATTATCAGACGCCGCAAAGCGTGTGGTAGCAAGTATGGCCGATGCGCCACCGCCAGTGGACATGGAAGCTGTCCAGCAAATTAAAGAAGCAATTCGCAATAATGAATATCCAGTGGATTACGACAAAGTAGCCGAAAAGCTAATGGAGAACGCGGAGCAACTCTCCGATTAATTTGCAGAGAGACCGTCCTAGCGTTAACCTCTGGACATTTCTCTCCAACTGGCAGAATATAGTTTTTTAATGTTTGGCGCTAGTCAAGCAATCTATACACTTATCTTAAATTTGGGGTAGACTGCTTACGAATTTCTAGTTTGCGAGTTTGGATGTTAGAATATATTGCGAATAACCCACTCTTAGCGCCTCTGCCGATTTCAATCCTCATTGCGGGAGCTTTGACACTTCTTGTTATTGTTTTCTGGGTTACTCCAATTCAAAAAAATCTTGGTCAACTTCAAGATAAAATTTCTAAAATAGATAGCCCAAGTGAGCCCTCGGATCGTGAGAACGAGGCCTCTACCAATCAAGGTTCTCGTTTTGCAAAAATTTACGATCAAGAACTGAAGGCAGGAGGGCTTAGTCAGCCAATGCAGGACGCTGCAAAACCAAAATCTGGCGATACAGGCGATACAGAAGTTTTGAGTAAAAAGAGTCAAACCAACATTGACTTAGCTAAACAGGGTATGAAGCGCCTTGCGAGGCGCAATAAAGCCTAGAGGCTTAGTAGGGGAAATACAAAATTGAGTTACGACCTAGTGCCAACGAGAGAACCGTTCCCCCTCCCCGTACCCTATGAAAAGATTTTTGATCCATCAGAGGATTTTTCTAATCAAAATACTCAAGACCTTTTGGTGTGTTTGCCGGAAGTCTTGGGGAGGGTCCTTGCTACGTGTTGGATAAATCCAAAAATTTTGCAATATCTCGAGGAGCATGGCCAACAGGGCCTGCGAAATCTTGGTTTAACATTGCCCGAGACAATATCAGTATCATTCTCCACCTCCAATACGAACCGGCCTCAGGTCACGGTTTATAGGGCCGGTGCTGATCCAAAATTTCATGCGAATTTGTTTGATCTCAAGCTCGCGCTAATGGCTTCTTCATAAGCGTGCTCTCGGTGACGAGGCAATGAGGACTCAGGCCAAAACCCAACAGAACAAAACGCAAGGGGTCCGTTTGGTATTTTTCTGGGCCGGTTTTTTTCAAAGCCTATTTTTTACGCTTGATACTTCTGCAAACCCAGCTTCCGCGTATTCGGTGTTTGGCGAACAAATCGCACACTCTTACAGTTATAAAATGTTCCCGTCGACCCTACCCGGCGAACCCTTAAATGCCCTGAGCAATCAAAAATTTATACTCGCCGGTGGGCATAGATTGGACCCGCCCACTGATCCTAATCAACCCGAGCAAAATCTGTCTGAAGAAGTGCAGACAACAACCGGGTCCCCCCCGTCAGACCTTGAGGCGGATACTAATCAACCCGAGCAAAATCTGTCTGAAGAAGTGCAGACACGAAGTCTTGTCGAAGGGGGGACTCCAGAGCCAGCGAATGACGAAAACCAGTCCTACCCTGCTAAGACAGATGAAGAGGCAAAGCTCGAGCTGGTCCGCCTGCGTTTCAACCAAGCAGGTGCAGATTATAAGTCTAAAAATTATCGACGAGCCTTTAACCAGTTCTTAGAAATAGCTACAAAAGATGACTTCCCTCAGGCGCAATTTAACCTTGCGGTCATGCTTAAGCTCGGCCAAGGAACCCTTCAAGATTATGGTCAAGCCTTTAAGTGGTGCGCGTTGGCGGGACTAAACGGCTTAGAGAAAGCAGAAAAGTATCAAGAGAGACTAAAAGACTTACTGACAGAAAAACGCCATGAAGAACTCCACAAGGAAGTTGCAAAACTTTTAGAAAAAAACATCTATGCAGGATCAAAGAAACACATCCTACAACTTTCTAGATGGTTAACGAGAGAGCCATTTGACGATAAGAAAAGCCTAGATCTGGCACTGATTTGGGCCCTCGTGGGGAGCGCGTTAGACCTCGATGAGGCAACAAAAATCAGGGAAACGCTAGCCGAAGATCTCGAAATTGACGAGCTTGAGAAGATCCAAACAAAAGCAAGAGAAATTTTTACTGATCCAAAGTTTCAGAAACTATATGGAGCGCTCTAACCCAAACTGTCTATAAAGGACACTTCTTGCTCCACAACATCAGCTACCCATTTAAGACTTTCAACCGACCTCAGCGACCACCCTTCGGGAGCAAGAAGATCAGGATTTGATCTCAGGCGAAAAACGAAAGTGCGAAAAATTTTTTCTGCATCTTCGTCCACAGCCTCTAATTTAACACCCTGGGCATCATCTTTTTTGAAAAGTCCCTTTGCTTTCCTAGGACTCCCATCTCTCTCAAAAAGAGCCGTGTTGTAGGTAAATGCATTACAGACTTGGACAACATCAACGCCCTCAACCGTCCCAAGAAAACGGATAATTGCCTCTGCACCCGCGGATAGCTTGGTTGCATCCAAGTCACCGAAAGTTTGTTCTGCTTTGGACGCGTATTTTTTTGCAAAAGCACTGATGTCTAATTCACTAGTTACATAGTTTTTGCAAATTTCGTTGCAAATTATCGAATAGATCCAAGCAGGGCAGTACATATTTTTATCCCTTTCCCATCACCATATATAATAATTAGAGGTGGATTTTCTACAACCCCATAAAAATAAATTGACTTTGGGTCCCCTTTTTAATGCGATATGTCCATTGACTCATCAGGCCGTAATATGGATGCTTCACGCCCTATTGCTATTACGACTTTTTTTTTTAGTTGTTTAGCCATACTTAAGAAACTGTTGGGCTTGGTTGGGGGAGATATTTAAAATGAAAATTTCAGATTTATCTGTCATAAGTTTAAAGGCTGCCGAGGCAGCTCGGAGGGCCACCTCCGAAATGGCAATAGCCCAAAGGCGTATATCCACAGGTCTCAGAATCAATAGCGCCAATGATGACCCAGGTTCAATCGGTGTAGCCAGCAAACTTACAAGCGAAATAAACAAATATGTAAATCAGTCAACGTCTAATCTTTTCTCACAAAAGATGCTTGAGGCGGCCGATCTTGCTCACAAAAACATTCAGGCCATATTAGACTCCATGCTTGATAGTTCAAATGAGTCTTTATCAGCAACTGCCACACAATCATCACGAACCTCAAACCAGACTGTGGTATCAGGTTTAAAAAACGAGGTAGATGCCATAGCCACGAAGACATCGTTTAATGGCAAAAACCTGACCGACGGAACTTTCACAGATCAAAGAGTTGGCGGAAGCAATAGCAGCTCGGCAATAAAATTTTCAATAGCGTCCATTAAGACCGCTAACATTGGCACCAACACCACGACCCTCGCGGGAAAAGCTGCATCGGATGAGTCTTCCGCGACTACGGATGGCGCCTTCAACGTAGTTGGCACAAGCACTGCCGCTGTTGATTATGCTGGCGGTGATAGTGCGGAGACAATTGCTTCCCTTGTTAATGCGGTTAAAGAGCAAACGGGTGTCAGCGCGGTCGCCGAGACAAAAGCAAAATTACACACCCTCTCGGATGCCGGAACAATCAGTTTTAACTTAAATGGTGTAGCAAGCGGAAATATTATAATCACAGCGACAACCGATTTATCTGCGATAACCACGGCGATCAACGCAATAAGTGCCACTACCGGCATTTCTGCTGAAACCTCAACAGACAAAAGTTCCGTGACTTTAACCTCAGATACCGGAAAAAATATCGTGTTCACCGCCTTTGATAACGACAATTCAGGAGCGGACACTATTACTCTTGCGGCACTCAACCGCGCGGGCACAGAAGTCAATAGCCAAACTATAACCAATACTGATGGAGGAGCCTCGGCCAAAATGGCGGCGCGAGGTTATGTGGTCATGAATTCTGATAAAGCCTTTAGCTATGCAATGACCCAGGCTTCGGGAACAGACTTTAGCTCTGCCAGCAGCAGCTACAGAGGAATAAGTGATATAGACATTTCAACCGAGGTAGGAGCGACTGAAGCGAAAGAAACTATCGCCTCGGCACGACAAATGATTACGAACGCGCGCACAGAAATAGGCGGGGTCATTAACCGATTAAAATTTGCTGAAGATCACAACCAAGGGCAGCGCCTCGCCCTGACAACTGCAAGGGGTAATATCATAGACGCGGATTTTGCAAAGGAGTCAGCGGCTCTTGCTCGGTCAACAATTATCTTGGAGACGTCGATGGCTGTTTTAGCCCAAGCTAACATCCGCAAGGAGATGATAATCAATCTGTTAAATACATCGTGGGGCAGGAGAACTTCCTGATAAATATTCTAAGCCACGGGAGCCGCTTCTGGTATTTGACCCCATGCCTCTTCGATATCTCTCAATAGTTCAACAGACTGTTTGAGCTTGTAATCGCCATCTTTTGTTTCCAAAACCGACTGACGACAAAACTCATAAACAGTGAAAAGATTCTCAGCGATTTTGCCACCTTTTTCAAAATTCAAGCTGTTCTGTAGCGTATAAATAATTGAAAGTGCCTTGGAAACCGACTGGGCATACTTGTCGGAATTTTGCCCGCCTACAATGAGTATCACGTTCAGGTTTTTAATCAATTCTTTTAATAATACTTGGATAATTGCCTGCGGGTCATCAGGTATAGTTGACCCATTATTTTGATTGTCAGCGTAATTTTTTAAGTAAGCGTTCATAACCAAGCCCTAATCATTAACTCTCAATGTAAATAACGACCATAAATCAAAAAGATTTAGTCCTGTAAGTTGATTTTTTGGAAAAATCTGGTCGCATCACTTTTTAATTTTGGTTAATTACTTGAATAGATCAAAATCAATCCCACAAAAAACTGCCTCCTGCAATTTCTGCAGATTTTGGGCAGTTACCTATAACCCTTATAACCCTATAAAAAGAAACGGGTGGAGGGGGCTTGGTTATTCCTCCACCCGTCTTTTACCTCAAGTCATTAGCCCTGAAGAAGTGTCAGAACTGTCTGCTTTGAGGCGTTCGCCTGGGCCAGCATCGCCGTGGCGGCCTGGCTCAAGATTTGTGACCGAACGAGCGCACTGGTCTCAGATGCAAAGTCGGCGTCTTGGATGCGGCCTTGCGAAGCCTGTGTGTTTGTGGAAACAGACTGCAGATTACCAATCGTGTGATCGATACGGTTGGATAAGGCACCCAACTTAGCGCGCTGATTGTTTATTTTATCAAGCGCGCCATCAACGATCGCTAAGGCAGATTCCGCTCCACTCCTAGTAGACACGTTGACAGTGGAAACCGTGCTGAGGGCGGCATTAGATGTGGAGGTAGCACCGCCATCACCGTCACCGAAGAATTCACCGTCAGCAACAATTCCATTTGCGCCTGTGGCTTCATTATAGTCGGCACCGTCATTCGCAACCTGCACGTTAAAGGCACCATAGGAAGACAGACTCGCCTGCCCAGTTACAATGATGTCACCACCCGCTGTGGACTCACCAGCAGCCTGTGTCCCACCTGCGTCAATCAGGATAACGACAAGGTCGTCAGATGCAGCGGTACTAGAGGCCTGAGTTCCGTTTCGGTCTAATGCTGATAGCGTCAACTCTGTGGTATCTGTAGCCGCCTGCATTGATATCTGAATGTCATCACCATCGACATCAACCAATTCCAGAGCGGCATTTGAACCACCTGAAAGAGAAGCTGTGACGCCTGTAGTCCCACTCTTCGCATTGATAGCGTCTTTTAGACCACGCAGGTCTGTAGCGCTAGTCACCGCAACACTCGCTGTAGAGGTTCCATTGATCGTAAGCGCCACCGTATCTGCCGCTGAGAGGCCTGAGAGCTTCAACTTAGTAACAGCAGTCGCTTCAATCCCGGTTGACCCTGTCGCGGCATTGACCGCTGCTGCGAACTCCTTGGCGGAGTCACCGGCAGTCGTTGTCACTGTGGTTGAACCTTCCGGACCAACAAGCGTATAGGTATCAGCTAATATACCACCGCCGGCTGTGTTACTAATCTGAACCGTCGAGTTAAGCACGTTGCTACCGATAGCAGATGAAGCAACATTATCTAGCGATAGCGTAATGTTTTGATTTGCTTCTGCACCGATTTGAAACTTCTTTGATGAAAAAGTTCCATCCAACACAGCCATACCGTTCCAGGTCGTTTGAGTGGAAATTCGGTCCATCTCGGCAATCAGCTGAGTGATCTCCGTTTGGAGCCCCACCCTATCAGCCGCGACATTTGTGTCGTTTGCTGACTGAATTGCGACCTCTCGGATACGGTGCAATATATTTGTAACTTCACCCTGTGCACCTTCAGCGGTGTTCATAAGAGATTGTGCATCCGCAGCGTTTCGCATTGCCATGGCAAGCCCCTTAACCTGGGACTCCATACGCACGGCGCTGGCGAGGCCTGCGGCATCGTCCTTCGCTGAATTGATGCGTTTGCCGGTAGATAGCCGCTCCATAGCGGTATCCATATCGGCCTGTGTACGCGACTGGGCTGCCTGCGCAACCAATGACGCACTGTTAGTACTAATTGTGAGGGCCATTTAATTTCTCCATTAGCCTATATAAAAATAAGTTAATCAATTGAATTAAGTCATTTAATTGGTCATTCTAATTCTTTAATCAACTCGGTATTCATTACGACTAAATATATGTTTTATTTAGCAATTTTTTTATTTTATTTAATTAATAGAAAAACCCTGGGTGATTATTTTCACCCAGGGTCGTCTACTCTACGATCTCTTTTTTATTGAGGCGACAATCCAAGTTTGGTCATCTTTATAGAGTCGCCTTTTACCTCAAATTATTAGCCCTGCAGGAGCGTCAGAACCGATTGTTTTGAGGCGTTCGCCTGGGCCAGCATCGCCGTGGCGGCCTGGCTCAAGATTTGTGACCGAACGAGCGCACTGGTCTCAGATGCAAAGTCGGCGTCTTGGATGCGGCCTTGCGAAGCCTGTGTGTTTGTGGAAACAGACTGCAGATTACCAATCGTGTGATCGATACGGTTGGATAAGGCACCCAACTTAGCGCGCTGATTGTTTATTTTATCAAGCGCGCCATCAACGATCGCTAAGGCAGATTCCGCTCCACTCCTAGTAGACACGTTGACAGTGGAAACCGTGCTGAGGGCGGCATTAGATGTGGAGGTAGCACCGCCATCACCGTCACCGAAGAATTCACCGTCAGCAACAATTCCATTTGCGCCTGTGGCTTCATTATAGTCGGCACCGTCATTCGCAACCTGCACGTTAAAGGCACCATAGGAAGACAGACTCGCCTGCCCAGTTACAATGATGTCACCACCCGCTGTGGACTCACCAGCAGCCTGTGTCCCACCTGCGTCAATCAGGATAACGACAAGGTCGTCAGATGCAGCGGTACTAGAGGCCTGAGTTCCGTTTCGGTCTAATGCTGATAGCGTCAACTCTGTGGTATCTGTAGCCGCCTGCATTGATATCTGAATGTCATCACCATCGACATCAACCAATTCCAGAGCGGCATTTGAACCACCTGAAAGAGAAGCTGTGACGCCTGTAGTCCCACTCTTCGCATTGATAGCGTCTTTTAGACCACGCAGGTCTGTAGCGCTAGTCACCGCAACACTCGCTGTAGAGGTTCCATTGATCGTAAGCGCCACCGTATCTGCCGCTGAGAGGCCTGAGAGCTTCAACTTAGTAACAGCAGTCGCTTCAATCCCGGTTGACCCTGTCGCGGCATTGACCGCTGCTGCGAACTCCTTGGCGGAGTCACCGGCAGTCGTTGTCACTGTGGTTGAACCTTCCGGACCAACAAGCGTATAGGTATCAGCTAATATACCACCGCCGGCTGTGTTACTAATCTGAACCGTCGAGTTAAGCACGTTGCTACCGATAGCAGATGAAGCAACATTATCTAGCGATAGCGTAATGTTTTGATTTGCTTCTGCACCGATTTGAAACTTCTTTGATGAAAAAGTTCCATCCAACACTTGCATACCATTCCAGGTCGTTTGAGTGGAAATTCGGTCCATTTCGGCAATTAATTGATTCACCTCGGTTTGAAGGTTGACCCGATCACCAGCAACATTTGTGTCGTTGGCTGCCTGAATTGCGACCTCTCGAATACGCTGTAAAATGTTTGAAATTTCATCCTGAGCGCCCTCAGCAGTGTTCATCAAAGCTTGGGCATCCGCAGAGTTTTTTATAGCCATCTCGAGACCACGAATTTGATTTTCCATTCGTGTTGAAATCGCAAGACCAGCGGCATCGTCACGAGCAGCGTTTATCCTTTTACCGGTTGATAATCTCTCCATAGCAGTATCCATGGCCGATGTAGTGCGAGATTGTGCCGATTGGGCAAGCAAAGCCGCGTTATTAGTATTAACTGAAAGAACCATTAAATCTCTCCAAATTTTTTTAAAAAATGTATTTTGCCAGGCTCGGGAATCTAATGGCCATCCTTACCCCAGCTATCCATCACCGGAAATACATTGGTGATCGCAGTCAGGAACGACCAACTCAGAAAATTATTTAGTATTAAATTTGAGTTGGCCCTATCAGGCGTCATTGAACAAATGATATATTTTGGAGAAAATCTATTAGCACAGGAGGGAATTCACATGTGTAGCGCCCTTATGACCGCCTACTTATTGGTGCTGTCTTCAAACTCGGGGATGGCCTGTATCCCCATGGAGGACATGAACTCTTGTCGCGCCGCTATCTCAGACTTTTCACAAAACTTCGTGGAAACTCGTCGGACTCAAGAGAAAACCCCGCCTGGCTCCCTCAAAGGACCTGGCTACACCATTATCACGCCAAAGAAACTTCAACGATTAGAGAAAAGTCAGAAACCTGACTTCGCCCTAACATGCGTTCGGGGCAAAAAAAACTGACTACTCCTTGTCCGTTACAAATCTCACGGCCTGTTCCTGAACATTTAGAAATCGAGAGAAAAACTGTCCGGTAAAGAAATTCACGGTCCAACTCCTGCTTGGGTCGAAATAATTTTCCTCGGAAGTCCAATAGGGCCCAGAGTAAGTGTTTGGAAAAATTTCCACGTCTATTTTGGGATAGCCTTCTTTGTACTGCAGGAGGCCTGCCAACTCTGAGCGTGACGGCAAACGCCATTTTCGTCCATCCACTTTTGAGAGTTTCGAGGCTACCTCGGAAGCAGTCCTCAAATTCAATTTTTTGATTTCCCCTTTACAGGTTCCTTCGACCCAGGACTGACCGAAACTGCAACGTTTCCAGTAAAGATTCTGTTCGACATCATACGCAAACTTGCCGTCCTTCAGTATGATTTGTTGGGTTTCTGCCATCACTTTTAGAGGGTAGAGCAGCGCCAACACCAAAATGAAAAAGCCTATCCGCATCAGACCCCCTTTTTATATCGCCACCAAACTCTATATCAGTGTCATAGAAATTGCGCTTTAAAAATCTGCTAAAACCAATTAGTAGTTTGTATGGAATACCCTGCAATTTCGGGGCCAACGTACTGGCATATGAATTGCAAGACCAGTTCAAAATCGGTTTCGATTGAAAGACGCGTAGAGGATTATTATGGATCTCGCTTCAATAATTGGATTTATAGGTGCATGCGGCATGATAGCCGGTGCTATGATTACCGGTGGTGGGCTTGGGCCCTTCATCGATACACCCTCACTTTTGATTGTCGGGGGAGGGACGTTTTTTGCCGTGATGTACACTGCTCCCCTTCCGACGTTTTTGGGTTCGTTCGGAGCTATGTCTAAGGCCTTTTTGCCCCCAGTGAAAAAGAAACCAGAGATGATTGAACGGATGGTTGAGTTAGCTGGGATAGCTCGCAAAGACGGAATGATGGCTCTCGACGGTCAAGAATGTCCTGACAAATTCTTTGAAAAGGGTCTTCAGCTTCTTGTGGATGGCGCAGACGAGAGCAAACTCATTGATCAGATGAAGAAAGAGCTTAAGGCCATGAAATCTCGTCATGAGGCGAACCAAAATTGCATCAAAGCGTGGGTCGATCTTGCACCTGCGATGGGTATGATCGGGACTCTGATTGGACTAGTTTTGATGCTTGGGAATATGTCGGATCCAAAGGCTATCGGTCCAGCGATGGCGGTTGCTCTGTTGACCACCCTCTACGGTGCGTTCTTCGCTAACGTTGTTTTTGCCCCTATCGTGACAAAATTAGAGGGATACACTGCCGATGAAGTCCTGTATCGAGAAATGGTCATTGAAGGACTTAAAAGTATAGCAAGGGGTGAGTCTCCAAGAAACATTCAAGATGCGTTAGTCAGCAACTTGCCGCCGAAACTCCAAGCTCAAATGGCAGGCTAGAGAGGCTGACAAAGTAATGGCTGGAAAAAATGAGGCTGAACCGGAAGCCGAGGAAGAACAAGAAGAGTGTCCAAAATGCCCACCCCCGGGTGCGCCGGCCTGGATGGCCACTTTTGCTGATATGGCAACGCTTCTTATGGCTTTCTTTGTTCTGATTCTATCTTTCGCCGAGATGAATGTACCAAAATTCAAGCAGATCAGCGGATCAATGAAAGACGCATTTGGCGTCCAGAGACTCGTCCCCGTTGTTGAACAACCGAAGGGGACCACTGTTCTAAGCCTAAATTTTTCACCCTCCCCTTCTCAATCCCTGACCAATGAAGTGACGTCTGACACGCAGGATGAGACAAAAAAAGAACTGAAAACCCCGACCGACACAGATAAAAGCGAAGGTGCAGATAAGCTGCAGGAGGGCGAAAAAGATAATGAGGGTTTGGGGGGCGAGGGCAAAGATGGGAAGGCTGCAAAAAACGCGGCAAATGAAAAACTTGCTCAAGCACTCGCAGAAATCGCGGGCGAAACCAATATTGAAGTGAAAATGATTAATGGCCAGGTTGCTGTGGACATGAAGGCTGCGGAGAGTTCACCGGAGGAGATGGTTCAGAAGTTGAGGAGAATAGCAAACGCAATTCAAATTGCAGAGATCGCTACAGATCAGAAAACTGATGAAATTCTTTTTGCCGGCGTCAGCTCCAACGTTGCAAAGCTAATTTCAGCAATCTCAAAAATAGAAAACCAAGAGGGCGGCAAACCGGGCAGCGAAAATAACGAGCAAGATACAGGCACCAACCAAGCTGCAGACAAAAAAGCCAAAGAGGCCGCGGACAAACTTAAGGTCGCGCTCTCGGAAAATATTGGCAGCGGATCTGTCGAGGTTGAGAAAAGAGACGGAAAGGTTTTTGTGACACTTGGCGCCGGAGGTGCATTTCAATCCGGGAGCGCTGAACTCACACCTGATGCTAGAGCACTCATAGCAAAGCTGAGCAAAGACGCGATTGACCAAAATAGTAGCCTCACAATCACGGGGCACACAGATAATGTGCCGATTGCTAATTTCAAATATTCAGACAATTGGGAACTTGCCGCTGCCAGAGCATCCAGTGTCGCCAGATCTGTCCAAAACGCGGGTATCATCGGAGGGGACAGAATAAAGATAGTGAGCCAGGGTGAAAATAGTCCTGTCGCGGATAACAATACTCCCGCGGGACGTGAGAAAAATAGACGGATAGAGATAGAGATAGACTATAAAAAGTAATAGCAGGAAGGCTAGATAGCTAGATGATTAAACGCGTCACAATCTCACTGTGTTTAGTTCTATTTTTCTCGGGGTGTGACGAATTTGCTCGATTTAAGCAAGAGAAAATGGAATGTCAGACGAAATTATTCGGCCTGGTGGACCTCGTTTTCGAAAGCAAAGAACTGGATGCCGATGTCGAAGTTACGGGGGAAAATTTCAATCAAACCCTCAGGATCATAGACCGGAGCGATACGTCTCTTGTGGCTAGAGGAAATGACTTATCAGCTGAAATAGACTTCCCGAAAAAAAGAGTTACCCTAAGGATTGATACCAAACTAGAGTCTGTCACATGTCGGTATCACAGTTTTAAAATGTGAAGAAACTATTTAGCGGATACCGCAAACAAATGATCCAACGCACCCTGCTCAAATTCTGCTTTTAGTGCCTCGAGGGTTGATACCAATTCATCTGCGTCAGCAACCTCTATACCATTATAGCCATCGACCAATTTGAGGGGCTTCCCCCTATATTTGATAGAAAATATCAGTGTTTTATTTTCTGACTCATACCACCATGGCTTCAAATTTTTATATACGCGTGTCTTTTTTACTTCACCATCGATCCCAGTTGTCCATTTATAACTCGTGGGCCGGTATGATGGGTTTTTGACCAGCGCGATTTGGTCCACGATACCGTCACAGATGGTTTTGCGTTTGCGATTGATGACTTTGCTATTCTTTTTGGGGTCAAAGACCACGAATTTAGCCTCGTTAAGAATACTCATACTAGAAAAATATCATTCCGCTGCGGGCCTAAGGCTAAGAAGCCTCATCATCCTTATTGTAATAAGCCTTACCCTGAATAGAAATTGCCCCAAAATCTTCAACAAAATTTGGAATTTTAAGGATCGCCTCTCTCAATGCGGCTTCCATCTTCTCCTCCGCCGCCTCGAGGCTCTCTGCTTCAACATCTATACGACCATCCACGATCCAATGTACTTGAATTTGCAAATTATCACTCCAATTTTTATTTACAGAGCATTTCTTACATCATCTCACACTAATCAGAATCAATCTTTTTTTCTAAGAAAAAAATTTCCAAAATCTTTTTTGAAACTGCACCCAACCCAAGAAATCCGACTACCAACAAGGAAATATGGAGCGGTTCTAAACCTTTGAAAGCCACCAGAAGTTCATCGTTTAACAATAAAATTATGACCAAAAAAAATATAAGGAGTAAAAAAATTCGTGAATAGATACAAATTCTGCAAGTTTTCATGATTTCTTTTTCAATATTTTTGAAGATAACGTACTCCGACTTAACCGCAATATAGTCGCTGCTTTAGAAATGTTACCCCCTGCTCTCTCTAATGCCAATTTAATTAACGTTTCCTCAATTTTTTTGATTAACTCCTGAAAATCTAATTTTGCCTCGGCACCATATCCTTCAAACATTTCGTCAAAAAATTGTCCAAACGAGTCTTTCTTTGGCTCCATCTCAGACGCCTGAGAACCGAATTCGATTTCGCTAAGAGCGTTCTCGAAACAGGCTGCAGGATCAACACTAGAGAAATAGCGGCTCCCAACCAATGTTTTATTACTTTTTTTCTGTAAGAGACCGTTCCGAAAGTCCTCTGCCGAAACCAGTTTTCCCGCAAAATAAACTCCAGCTCGCTCAACAACATTTCTAAGTTCTCGTATGTTCCCAGGCCAGTCATGATTGACGAGACCTTCCCAAAAATCATCTGAAAATTTAATGTCTAGCTCAGTAGCATTCCTCGACTCGTAATTCTTTAAAAAGAGGCGAAAGTAATCCGCTATATCCTCTCCCCGTTGGTTCAAGGGAGGCACGTCCAAGATGATCGTATTAATTCGATAGAGTAGATCTTCTCGAAAATTACCGTTTTGTACCGCTTGCTCAAGATCTTTATGACTCGCGGCCACTAGCCTGAAATTCACTTTGATTTCACTCTTACCTCCAACTCTATAGAAACTGCGCGTCTCTATAACACGAAGCAATTTCACTTGTAGTTCGAGTGGTAAATCACCTATTTCATCCAAAAAGAGAGTGCCATCTTGAGCCCTTTCAATATGGCCTATATGGCGCTTATCGGCCCCAGAAAATGCTCCACGTTCATAACCGAATAGTTCCGCTTCGACCAGATTTTCTGGTATGGCTCCACAGTTTATAGATATAATTTGGCCCTCGCGACCAGAGAGGGCATGGACCCCTTGCGCCGCATATTCTTTTCCCGCTCCAGTTGGACCGCTGATTAATACAGGGACGTCACTACCAGAGACCTGCGTTATGCGTTCTCGTAATGTCCGAGCCACCTCAGAGGATCCAATTACATAATCGGTCAGGATTTCTTCTGAATTATTCACTTATTAATTTTGCCATCACTATATATTTTTATTCTTCGGCGGACTGTAACTGAACGGCGTGGAAGAGGTCACCCTCTGTCACAGCCCCGACAAAAATACCCTCTCGGGTCGTTATCGGGATACTCTCCCCGACAAAGTCACTCGCAAGCTCAATGGCCTCAAGCAAATTTTGATCCTCATAAAAAACTAATTCATCTTCCTCGGTAAAGTAGTTTGGTTGGAGAAGGTTCACCAGATTAACTTTCCTCAATAACCTCTCATCGCCATCAAGAATGTAGCCCTCTGTGACACCTGCCCTTTGCATTTGGCCAATTATAGACTGTTCATCAGTATCCTCAGGAACAGAGCAGCAATCAGATCGAGGGATTTCCCCCACATTCACCAAACTCAACTGAAAATTTTTCATCCCAACCGAGAGGTCGAAGCCCCTTCCGAGCAGTTGCATCTCGAAAAAGGACGAGCTCGACATAAATCTAAAGACAATCATCGAAACTACAACACATAGCATCGCAACGGTCGACGCATGGAAGTTTTGTGACATTTCTAAAATTAAAATAACCGTGGCAATTGGGCCCCCAATTGTGGGCGCGACCACAGCCCCCAGACCACAAATTGCGAATAGAGGCACTAGCTCATTTCCAAGTGAAAAGACACCTGTAAAAATAGCTCCCACCAGTGCCCCCAAAGAAACACCTATAAAAAGTGCCGGAGAAAAAACCCCACCAAACAAGCCGAGCGATATTGAAATCGGTGTCAACAAAATTTTTGCGACGAAAATAGCCAATAAAATTGCTAGCTCTAGCCGATTTGCGAGGACATTCGAAATTGTCTCGACACCCAGACCTAAAACCTGAGGGACATAACAACCGATCAAGATAATTGGCAGAATTGCAATAAAAGGTCGCCAATGAAGGGGGACACCTGAGCCGTTTGCAGCTTTGTTTGCAGAAATCAACAGTTTAGAGTACGCAAATGCAACAAGCCCACCAAGCAATCCGACAACAATCACGATCATCATATAAATCGGGTTGATATTAAAAGTCTTTTCAATATTTATAATATTTTCGCTGCCGAATAAAAAATTCGTTGTTATGAATGACGAGGCAGAACTTATGGCCAAAGGTACGAAATATTTGAGACTAAAATTACGAAGAATTACTTCTTGGGAAAATATAATGCCACCAATTGGAGCACCAAAAGCTGATGCAATTGCTGCTGAGACAGATGAGCCGATAAGCAACTTATAGTTTATTGTGCCTATTTTTTCGAGCTTCCTGAGGAAGGAGGCTAGTGTAGCAGATAAATGTACGAGGGGACCATATTGACCCACAGGCGCACCGGCGCAAAGAGACGTGGAGGCCACCATCCCCGAAATAATTCCATCTTTTATTCGAACCGGACTTTTTTTATCTATGCTGGCTAAAATCACGTCTGCAGGACCATGAAATCGCTCTATCTTACTGAAACGAACTAATAAGCTTATGAACAAAGCTGCAGAAAAAAGCGCGATAGCTATTTTCACTGCTGCCGGCCAGCCTATAAATCCAATGACCTTGTAATCCACTGAAGACCGGACGAATTCTGCAGAAAAAATCGCTATTTCTGTGAAATAGTGCGAGAGGATCCCAACGATTGAGCCAATAATAGAAAAAATGATGATTTGGTTTACCAAAATCTCAAGGGTTTTTTTCATATAAATAAACTCCCTCTTTGATTATACCCGGGGGATCAAAAATTTAGGAATTCGATGTTTCCGTTACATTCGATGCGCCTGACCCTGATTCTGTCTCTTGATCCGCCCTCTCAGCGCTTCCATTTTCGGCAGCAGGTTCCGCCTCTTTGATATCGGAGTTCGACTCAGGTCGGGTTGCTTTTTTGGTTCCTAGAGTATCCTTTGCATCTTTCTGAGAACCTGCCTCTTCCAATGTTTTTCGTGTTTTGGAAGCCTCAACTACCTGGGCCTTGCCGCTCTCTATCAATTCGGAAAGCTGCTGCACCGGCACTTCAACTATCATACCCTTGGTGAATGTAGTGCCCAAAATATCTACCTCTTCGGAGATCGAAACCGTCACATATTGATCGTCACCTGTTGTTTCTGACGGTTCAGAGACGGCATTATCCCCTGCACTTTCTGAATTGGTTTCTTTAGCCTCCGATTTAGCTGTCTGATCATCATAAGGAGATCCAACCACAAGCTCCTTAAGCAGAATATTTTTTTGATCAAAAATGCCAGCTTTCAATGCCTTTATTCGAGCTAGTAACACTTTAAGTCTGACCTTTAAGATTGCTTGTTTGATAACTTTGGTTTTTGCATCGGCAAAGTAACCGATAAGGACCTTATAGGCGTTCTCTAAGCTCTTATCCGCCACTGATGCGTAAATTTTTTCTGCCGTTTCATCTACATCTTTTGAAGAAAAATTCTTAACAGCCATTGTATCGAAACCTTTTTTAAATTTGGCACGCAGATTGCAAAACTCATCGTGAAACAAACTACAGACCATTGAAAGACATGCAAGTTTTTAAAAACGCACTGGAACTATATTCAGACTCTTTGGGAATAAGAGAGCAGCGATCAAAACTCATCGCCGGTAACATAGCAAACGCGTCTACTCCTGAATTTAAAGCTCGTGATATTAGCTTCAAAGAAGCTATTGATCGGGCGACTGAGGAACAAACACCCGTTCTTAAAACCCATAATCAGCACTTTGATATTAATGATGATTACGTCGAAATAGGCTATCGCCAGCCTGTTCAGGCGGCAGAGGATGGCAACACCGTGGAAATGTCTGTGGAACAAGTCCAATTTTCGGAAAACGTAACCAGGTATCAAATTTCACTGGCTCTTCTCAACAAGAAAATTAGCGGACTTATGACAGCGATTAAAGGTGAGTAAGTATGATAGATCAAATAAAAAATGTTTTTGATATTGCCGCTCGCAGCCTATCTGCGCAACAAGTTCGGCTGAATACCATTGCAAGTAACATCGCGAATGCCCACACAAAGGTTGGAGATCCAGAAAAGGTTTACCGTCCTCTGAGACCGATTTTTGAGGCTGTAATGAACGATAAGCAAGGACAAGATGGACTCGCTACGGTTGCGGTCGCTGAGGTCATCGCACTCAACAAGGCACCTACAAAAATATATGAACCCGCTAATCCAGCCGCCGATAAGGATGGCTTTGTGTACGAGTCCCCTGTCGATCAGGAAGAAGAGCTGGTGGAGATGCTGGATGCCAGCCGAGCCTATCAAAACAACCTCGAAGTACTATCAACCATGAGAAGCCTCATGGTCCGCACGATTGACATTGGAAAATAATTTAAGAAATTTTTATTTTTAGGATTTTATTATGAGTGAAATTTCAAATTCTCAACAGGCCCAAACAGCATTATTTCAGAAGTTGGGCATAAAAACTTTATCAGAGAAAAACCGAGAAACCTCGCAAACATTAGGCCAGGAGGATTTCTTGAGGCTCATGACATCTCAACTACAAAATCAAGATCCGTTTGCGCCGATGGAAAACGGCGATTTCATAGCTCAAATGGCGCAATTTTCGAGTGTGACCGGGATAAATCGCATGAGCGAGTCACTCGACAAGATGAGCGGACAATTCGATAAGATGCGTATTGCCATGGCAACAGATATCCTTGGACACTCTGTCTTAGCCCCTGGAAACGTTGGAACTGCGGACAGAAACGGAGAACTTCATGGTGTCTTAGATCTCCCTAAAACTTCCATAGCCACTTTAATTAATCTTTCAGATCCCTCGACTGGTGAGCTTCTGCACACCCTAGATTTGGGGGCACAGTCCTCAGGATTGGTTGGTTTTTCATGGACAGACCTTCCCGAGGGTTACCGCTCAGGTGATAAGCCAATTTTGATCTCCGCAATGGTTAATTTCGGTAGTGGGCCCGAAAATATCCAGCCTTCGGTATTTGCGAAGGTGTTAGGAACAGAGATCAAAGATGATCAACTGATGCTTGATGTGGAAAATAACGGAAGCGTGAATTCCGAAAATATCCTCCGCTTTAGAATGTAATCTCAAATAACTTTAATTCGCTAATAACAGGAAAATACGATGTCGTTTTACACAGCTCTTACTGGACTAAATGGTTCTCAAGCAGATATTGCCGCTACTTCAAACAATATTGCGAACGTCGGAACGACGGGTTTCAAAAGAAGCCGCGCGGAATTCGGTGATATCTTTGCGACCTCGCCGTTACAGAATTCCTCATCATCAATTGGTTCCGGCTCGATCTTGAAGGGGGTCAAGCAGCAATTTACCCAGGGTAACATTGCTGCCTCTCTGAACGCGCTTGACCTTGCGATTTCCGGTCAAGGTTTTTTTGCTCTGAAACCTTCTTTGACATCCAGTCAGGTTGTGTACACCCGCAATGGTTCTTTCAACGTTGATAACAACAGGAACGTTGTTGACTCAACCGGCCAGTTCTTGTTGACCTACCCAGTGAACGATGACGGATCCGTTACATCTAAAGATATCTCTGACGCCGTTCCTTTGCAGTTGCCGGTCACATCCGGTGAGCCCAAGGCTACGTCTAACATTGATCTAGCCGTAAACTTAGATGCAGGCTCTCCTGTTGTCTCAGAAAACCCAAAGTTTGCTGACGGATATCAATTTAATCCAAACGATCCGGATAGTTTCACAAACTCTACCTCACTCACCATCTTTGATGACTTAGGAAACCCAACAATCGCAACTGTCTACTTCATAAAAACGAAAGCCGCTGATGCCGTTGATCCAACCAATAAGTATGACACCCGACTTGTAATTGACGGGGTTACGGTTGAACCGGACCTCGTTCCCGCTGTAGACGACACGGGTAGAATGCTATTTATAGACCGATTTGGTCGAGAAACAATCGTTTCTGATATACCTGATGACAACTACTTTGCCGAAGGTAAAGGCTCTCCACTTTATCGTTTAGATGATCTGAATGAGAAGGTCCCATCACAACCTGCAAGGCTGACAGGCGCACCAAGCTCCTTCGACTTCGGGGAAGAGGGCAACAAGCTAATCGAAATAACAAACGACCCAATGAAGTACAAGGCGACGAGAGAAGCAGGCAACAACGAAAGTTCTATCTTCTGGGGTAAGGATTTTCTTCTTGTAAACGTTGATGACGGAGACGTCCCCGTCAGCGTTGACCTAAAACCTGGCCTTTATAATGCCACCCAGCTTGCTGCTGAGGTGGAGCGCGCCATAAACGATGCCTACGGGGATGATAAGAAGCTTCAAGTTCAATCTAACGTGGATGATATTCTAACAATTGATCTTTTTAACCTAAATGCGGACGGCTCTTTCAGCGGCCTTTCCACGCCCGTGGCCGTCGACCTACTACAACCATCTTTTGTCTCCGCACAACAGGGAATAGATACCACAGGCGCATCTCCCGACTTTACCCGGTCGGAGTTTCTCGCCCACGCCCAAGTGAGAATGAACGACGCATTAAATGCTTACGTGATTACAGACAACAATGTTCTGGGAGTGGAAAATCAGCTTTTTGGGCGAACTTCCACTACTGCGTTAAGTAGCGTTTTTGAACATACAGAAATCATCGATTTTAACTATTATTCCTCTGCGAATACCAACGGCACCAGTGCTACTGCAACTGCTTTACACCTGGCGCATTCCTTTAACGGGAAGATACCCAGCCTCGATGTATATTCAGAAAAGGCAACGTTAAATGGAAATATTCAATACACCTCCTCCAACAATACGCTTACTATAACTGTGCCAGCAGGTGACATCGGAAAATATGAAGCCGGCGAGGTTGTGCGGCTTGCGGGGACCTTTACAAGCTCCGCTTATGACAGTTTGCTGAACGGCCGGGAGCTCACGGTCTTCGAAGTTGACAGTAACGCTAATCAAATAAAGATTACACTTGCGGGACAGAGCTTCTCGGATTCTGATTTCACCCTGTCTCTTAATGGTGGATATTCCGAAGCACATATTCTAAGTGCGAAATCGACCCATGTTGAGGCATTCTTTGAAGGAGCAGACCTGCAACCTAACGGCAGTGTCGAGAGCTTTAATAGCAAAAAGATTGTGCTGCGGGAAACAGCAGCAGCCAAGCATGCTTACAAACACGGTGACGTAAGATTGGCAAACGGTACTGCAACTGGAATTTTTGGCAGTTTTGCTGCTGAGGGCCTTGGGAGAGATGCTAATGGAGCGGTAGTGGACTCACTAGAGAAACTTGGGTTTGAAAACGCAAGCAATCAAGCAGCAGTCACAGCTGCCACGGTTTGGGTAGATGAAAAGAACCCGCCGATTACAATTGATTACGACGCCGTCAACCAACGTTTCCAATTTGGGGTGAATCACACAGCTATAGGGCCTGGAACAGACTCGAACTTCCGGGCATTCAAAATTTCTGGCAATGGAACCGCCACCTCAACTAATAATTTGGGTATTCAAGATAGCGCTTCAGCTAAACAAGAGACTATCAGCAGTACAGCAATAATTTATGGGGAGTCTTTTGTGGCGGATGGCGGCGAGCTTCAACTCAATGCCAAAAGATACGGTGTGACAGTTGATTACAACTCGGACACAGGGACGTTTGTCTTCGGAAGCGGCACCACCGGTGAGGCAATTCCTACCGATGGGGCCCTCGGAGTTGATGCGGAGCAAAAGGCCTCCAACATTCAGGTTGGTCGATATTCAATTTCCGCAACTGATGGCTCTGTCGTTAACACAGATTTTGATACAGCGGACAGGGCACTAGCAAATGGGGTTAATGATGTGATGGGGGTTGGTCAAAATAAAACCGATGTTCAGTTCACAGCTGGACGAGGTCTTGCATCGCAACCTGCTCAAGCAATTGGAGCTCCTGCTACGGAAGCGCTTAGCGAAGTTTTCAACCTATCCTCAACGGGAGGAGCAAACGTCTTTAACGTCTCAGTGAACGGCATTTCTGGTATCATTGAAGTCCCCGCCGGCAATTATGTCGGTTCCACACTTGCTGCGGAGCTTGAACGTCGCATAAACCAAATCGTTGATGGTACAACCGGCCAGGTGGTCGGGGGCGTTACCGTGCAATACCAGTCAGGAACCAATAACTTTGTCTTTGAAACAGCGACAACCGGAACCGAGTCGACTATTAAAGTTAAAGGATCGGCACGACTTGGGCTAGATGATGTTCCTTTGGGCGTTGGCACTGTCCCAGAAATTACGAATCTTGTTCAAGCAACCAACGCAGCAGGTGTGCCGCTCTTCGTGAATGCCAATGGTGATATTGTGGAGTCACCGCCAGCCAACCTCGTAACAGATTACTACCCTCTCTATCTTGATGAAGGGGAACTTACTTTTGACAAGACAGGTGCCATTGTGAGCCCACTGAATAAGGTTCACTACGAACAACAGGCGGAAGGTTTTTCTATCTCGTTGGATGTCGACTACAGTGCATCCACCCAGCTCGCTCAACCCTTCGCAGTTAACAACTTAGTTCAAAACGGTTTTACCTCTGGTCGTTTAGACGGGTTGGATATTGATGCTACCGGCCTCTTAAGAGCAAACTATACGAATGGTGAGAATAGACCTTTGGGTAAGATCGTTCTATCAAACTTTAATAACCAGAACGGTTTGAAACAGATCGGTAACGCGACCTTCGTTGAGACAGCAACTTCCGGTACGCCAACCTTTGGTGAAGCCGGTGCCGAGGGCTTTGGTAGTATTCAGTCGGGTTCTCTCGAGAGATCAAACGTGGATATAACAGAGGAACTTGTGAATCTCATTACCGCGCAACGGAACTTCCAAGCATCCTCAAAAGCTATTGAAACGTCAACCCAACTTACTCAAACAATTATTAATATCCGAACTTAAACGAGAATACGGAATGGCTACAAATAAACTTGGAGTAGGTCATGGATAAGTCAATTTATGTTGCCCTAAATGCCATGCAATCTCTCAAAAATGATATGAGATCACATGCTCAAAACCTAGCCAACATAAATGTGCCAGGCTATAAAACAGATCTAAGATCTTACAGAGGTTCCACCTATCTTGAGACTGAAGATGCTTTGACGACCCGGGCCTATCAAAGAGGAATCTCTAATAATCAGTTCGATGCAACCGCTGGAGTGCAACAAAGGACCGAAAGACCGCTAGATGTGGCCATTTTAGGCAAGGGTTATTTATTTATAGAGGACGGGAAAAATAAAACAGCTCTGAGCCGGCGAGGCGACCTCCAACTTATGCAATCTAAAGAACTTGCTGCTGGCCAGTCTTATTTAACAGATGGCGCAGGATCAAAAGTACTTGATAACTTGAACATAAATTTAGAAAATATAGAAAAGAAAATTTTTAAAGAAATATCAATAGGAAAAATTGAAAAGGACCAATATTCACTGAGAATTAAGTCCGATCCAGAAAATGAAATCCTTTTCTTTAACAGAGGATTAATGAAATTAAAATCGGACGAATATAGTTATGAAGATGCCATTAATGATTTTTCAAA